>HF993153.1 GCA_000436795.1 Bacteroides sp. CAG:1076 | reverse complement strand
TTTAACTTTTAATCTTTCGGTAAAAATTTACCGAAGTATTGCGTTTTATTCACTGTCTTTAATTCAAATATCGTGCCAAAATAGTAATGTATTGATTATCAGTTGTTGTGCTGTGCTCGTCTTTCCTTGTTGTGTCAAAAAATTAGACAGTAGGTGTCTAATTTTTTGTCACCTGTTACCCATTTCGTTATTTTATCTTTACGTATCTTTGCATGACTGCAAATAAAAAGAGTATGGCTAAACAAGGAATTTTGCTGGTTGTTGATGATAACCGAAACATTTTGACTTCCCTACAATATTTGTTAGGAGAATACTTTGAGCGTGTAATAACAATAGATTCTCCTGTTACAGTCCCAACTTTGCTGAACCGGGAGGCTGTCGATGTGGTATTGCTTGATATGAATTTTTCATCAGGTATTAATAGCGGGAACGAAGGGCTTTATTGGTTACGCGAGATTAAACGCCTCCGTCCACAAACTGAAGTGGTGCTTTTCACGGCGTATGCTGATATAAACCTTGCTGTAACTGGAATAAAAGAAGGTGCTTCCGATTTTGTTGTAAAGCCTTGGGAGAATGCCCGTCTGGTACAGACGCTTCAGGAAGCATATGCCCGAATAGCAGATGCACGCAAAGGTAAAAAAAAGGTAGTAACAGTTCCGGCAACATCCGATGCCGGTATGTATTGGGGAAATTCACAGGCAATTCGTCCTTTGCGTATGCTGGTTGAGAAAGTCAGTACGACCGATGCCAATATTTTGATTACAGGAGAAAATGGTACGGGAAAGGATATGTTGGCACGTGAGATTCATCGGCTGTCTAATCGTAGAGAGGGACCGATGGTCGCTGTGGACATGGGAGCCATTACAGAATCGTTGTTCGAAAGTGAGTTGTTTGGTCATGTGAAGGGTTCATTTACGGATGCGCATACCGACCGTGTTGGACGATTTGAGGCTGCTGATGGGGGAACGCTCTTTTTGGATGAGATTGCTAATCTGCCTTATCATTTACAGGCGAAGCTGCTTACGGCTATTCAAAAACGTTGCTTTGTGAAAGTCGGAAGTAATACACCTCAGCCTACTAATATTCGTTTAATTTGTGCTACCAACCGTAACCTGGAAGAGATGGTGAAGAACGGAGAGTTCCGTGAAGATCTGCTTTATCGTATCAATACTATTCATTTACATATACCTGCTTTACGTGAACGTAAGGAGGATATTCTTCCTTTGGCGAAACGTTTTCTTGAACAGTATGCGCAGCAATATGGCAGACCGGTACAATCTTTCAGCCCTGAGGCTGCCCGCCGTTTGCTGGAGCATCCTTGGTTTGGTAATATCCGTGAGCTGCAGCATACGGTGGAAAAAGCTGTTATTCTGTCTGATGGTGATGAGTTGCAGGGAGATATGTTGCAGCTAACACCAACGTCTTCTTCAGTTGATTCGGTAGCCGTGCATACAGAAGTTGAAACTCCTTTTCATACGCTTGATGAAATGGAACGTAGTATGGTGAAACGTGCTATCGATCAATGCGAAGGGAATCTTTCGCAAGCCGCAGCTATGTTAGGTATTACTCGTCAGACGCTTTACAATAAAATGAAACGTTATGGGCTGTAGGTGGATTTATTCGATTACTGTACGTACGTTACTGCTTGTTGCTGGAGTTGCGCTGATTACTTTGGGATTTACCGAAGGAAAAGGGCTGTTGATGGGGGGTGGGCTGTTGTTATGTGCTGCTTCCGTTTTTATTTTCCGAAAGATGCAGCAACAGTTGCGTGAAAAAAGTTGGTTGATGTTGGAGGCTATTCGTAATCGTGACTATTCATTTCGTTTGCCGATATCAGGTTTCTCAGGAGGAGAACGTGTGTTACAGGATACACTCAATCGCTTTGGCGGACTGATGAGTGAACAGAAGCAACTGATGGAGCAGCGTGAACGCTTTTACGAACAAATCCTTTCGAGTGTAACGTCGGGTATCATTGTGCTGGATGAAAATATGAAGGTTGTACAGACAAATCCGGCTGCTGCACGTTTATTGGGGTTACCTGTGCTGAGTACTTTGCAGCAATTGGAACGTTATGGTACGGAAGTCTCTCATGTATTTCGTACATTGGGTGCCGGAGAAAGATATAATATACAGTTCTCGACATCAAAGGGAGAAGTGCAGTTGCTGGTACGTGCTTCGGTTATGCAACTGGGTGAACAGAAGGTACGGATTCTGGCCTTAAATGATATTCGCAATGAACTGGACGCAAAGGAACTTGACTCGTGGATAAAACTGACTCGTGTGCTGACACATGAGATAATGAATTCCATAGCTCCCATATCGTCATTGAGTGAAACGTTCTTAAAACGCAGTGATGTTGTCGGAACTCCTTTATACGATGGTATACGTGCCATTCATGAAACTTCTACAGGCTTAATATCGTTTGTTGATAGTTACCGTAAGTTTTCTTCCTTGCAAAAGCCTTCACCCGAACCTTTTTATTTGCTGGATTTGCTTCATCAGATAGAAGGGCTCACGCTTGTTCCTGAAAATATTTCTCTTACTTTGCAAATTGAACCGGTGGAACTGATGCTTTATGCAGATCCCAATTTGATACGTCAGGTGCTTATCAATCTGATAAAAAATGCGGTACAGGCTATTGGTGGAAGTAAAGGAAGGATACATGTGCGTGCATATAGTTCAGCCGATGAGCATGTGTTTGTGTATGTCAGTAACGATGGTCCGGCGATACCGGAAGCAGAAGCAGAACAAATTTTCGTACCGTTCTTCACAACCCGTAGTGAGGGAAGTGGTATCGGGCTTTCTTTGTCGCGTCAGATTATGAAGCTTTCAGGAGGAACTATCAGTCTGCTGCGTTCGGGTACGAATGGCTGGAATACAACCTTCGTGCTGGAGTTTGAATAAGAATTTATTCTCGTTCCGATTCTTTTATCGCAATTTTTCCGTTCTCCTTTTCTATATTGATGATGCTGCCTTTAGGGTTCAGGCTGAACGGAGTGATTTCATCACTTTGATTGTCGACAATCATTAGTGCGTTTTCCTCTGCAAACCGGTTGACTTGAAGAGTGAGAGCTGTAGATCCCATTGTACAGTTGAGCAGCAGGCTATCGTTTACATATACCGAGATGCTGTCGCCTACCAAACTGTTCCCTATTTGAATGGTATATAAATCACTTGATACTTTCTGCTCGGTTTTAGGAGCACGAAAACTCAGATAGAGGAACAAGCATACGATGAAAAAAACTCCAAAGGCTAAAATGCCATTTTCTATCATAAATTGCTTGTTGCTATTGATGCTTTTATTGTTCATAATGAGATAAACTGTTTTATTTTGTCTGCAAAGATACCCCAAAAAGATAAATCTTGCTAAAAATGAAATATTTATTCTAATATTTTGCAGTACATTATATTATTTGTATCTTTGCAACCGAGATGGATGAAAAGGTGGAGGGGCGGTTAAG
>HF993152.1 GCA_000436795.1 Bacteroides sp. CAG:1076 | reverse complement strand
AATTAATTTAAATCAAAGTGTTGCGGAATTAAGGATAAATTCACTCTTGATTTATTCTCCCAAAGGGAAGTGGGCTTTATCTGAATATGTGCGTGGTCCCAATTTCTATCCGGTATTTATGTTGAAGAAAAAGAATCATGGCGATGATTTTTGGGTAGGAATGTCCGATTCCTTATTGTATTATTATTCTTATCAGAGCGATAAATTAGTTCCGGTACAGGGGTCTATAAAGTATTCTACAGAAATTCATGGGCTATATGAAGAAAATGATTCTGTCCTTTGGCTGGCTACATTAGGGACAGGACTTATTAAGGTCGTTTTGGATGTTTCACATGATGTTCCGCAGATAAAAAGATTCAGACGCTTTCGTTGTTTTGCAGAGCAAAAGGAGATTGTGGAATATTCTTCTTTGTGGGTGCAGGGTGATTCCGTTTTATGGATGGGAAGTCGTGGCCAGGGATTGGTTCGGTTTGATATTCGGAAGAATGAATATCAGGTTTATTCTTTACGGGCTATGTTAGGAAAAGCTGTAAATGATGTCTTGTGCTTATGTGAATATGATAAAAGTCATGTCTTTGTTGGGACTACGGCAGGACTGGTTTCTGTTCAGGTTAATGGAAGAAATATTGTACCTTCATATATTGGTCGGGAACAGGGACTTGTTAATGAAATGGTGCATGGTATTGTCAAGGATGATGCTGGAATTTTATGGATAGGTACCAATAAAGGAATGATAAAGTATGACCCGGTAAGTGGAGGATCTTATACATATTATTATAGTAAAGGTATAGAAATAGGGGAATTTAGTGACGACAGCTATTATCGTAGTCCGTATAATGGTGATATCTTTTTAGGAGGTGTTGACGGATTACTTTATATGAACGATCGCCAGTCTTCTATTCCTGAATATTATCCTAAGCTGGTTCTTCGGAAACTGATTATTGATCGTGAAGAAGTCAATCTTAACCGATATTATACGGATGATAAGAAAATGATTGTATTACCTGAAGGGCAAAATACATTTTCTCTTCAGTTTGTAGCATTGGATTATCTTAATGCTGATATAGAATACGCCTATATACTGGAAGGGTACGATGAAAAATGGAGCCTTTTTTCTAAAGAGAACGAAGTAGTGTTCAAAGACGTACCTCCTGGTAAGTATGTATTCCGTGTGCGTTATAAAAAAGATGTACTTGATACCGTTTATGAAGAGTATTCAGTTGTAATTAAGATTGTTCCTTTTTGGTATCATACGATATGGGCTTATTTAGGAATTTCTCTTTTTATTATTCTTTGTTTAAGTGGATATGTTTATAGATTATATAGAAAGGGATTCTTTAGTCGTTTGGCCAGGGCATGGGCAATATCAGGAAGAGGACTTGAAGAAATACGTTTAGAGGAAAATTTGTCGATGAAGGAGAAGGCCTTGGGAAGCTGGTCTGCATATTTCCCTTATTGTATAGAGTCTGAACAAATCACATTTATTCAAAGAATACTTGAAATAATAGAAGCAAACTTAGATAAAGAAGAGTTGGGACCAACCTTTTTAGCAGAGAAAATGCATATAAGTCCTCGTCAGTTTTATCGTAAGTTTAAAGATTTGTCAGGAATTGCTCCCAGCGATTTCATTAAAAAATACCGTATGGATAAGGCTGCACAACTTCTATCAGATACTGATATGTCTATTCAGGAGGTAATCGAAAGCGTGGGGATTTCCAGTCGTCCTTATTTTTATAAAGAGTTTGCCGATAAGTATGGAACTACGCCTAAAAATTATCGTGCACAACATAAAGGTGCTGCTTCAGCCAATTAAAGGATTACTGTCTGAAATGGTCGCGTTAGTGGGTAATATAAGTGTTCCTTTCTTGTTCTTGTATGTTCTTTAATCTGACTTTATGCCTTTTCCTATTTGTTCTCTATATGCATATTGATGATATTATTATCTTGATAATCAGTAGATTCTTTTGTTCTGCGTTTTGTTTTTAATTCTTTATTGGGACATTTTAACTTATTAATGAAGAATGTCCTTAAGGAGGAAAGGTTTATGTCTGGTTCTTCCTATTTTTACATATAGAAATTGATTTTAAACCTTGTTCCTATGCTTCGAAAAATACATGTTTGTTTGTTCGCCGGATTATTGTTCTCTCCGGTATTTTCTCAGCAGCGAGTTGTAGATTATGTGAATCCGATTATCGGAACTAACGGTATGGGACATACCTTCCCAGGCGCATGCGTTCCTTTTGGTTTGATACAGCTCAGTCCGGATACCGATACAATTCCACATAATGTAAATGGTATATATCAAAAAGATGCATATAAATATTGTGCAGGTTATCAATATTCAGATTCTACGATTGTCGGATTTAGTCATACTCATCTGAGTGGTACGGGGCATTCGGATTTGGGTGATATCTTGATAATGCCTACTGTAGGAAAGTTGAAATTGAATCCAGGACGTGCAGCTTTTCCCGATGAAGGCTATCGTTCGCGTTATAGTCATGCCACCGAACACGCTTCAGCAGGATATTATGAGGTGATGCTGGATGATTATAAGGTGAAAGCCCAATTGACGGCTACTGCCCGTGTTGGAATTCATAAATATACTTACTCTTCAGAAGATGGGCGTATTGTTCTCGATTTGAATCATGGCATTTATAATTATGATGGTAAAGTCCTTTGGAGTAATCTGAGAGTAGAGAATGATACGTTGCTCACCGGTTATCGGATTACAAATGGTTGGGCTCGGACTAATTATACATATTTTGCCATCTCTTTTTCACAGCCGATAAAGGATTATGGATATATAGATAAAAAGGAACCGGCTTATATCGGATTTTGGCGACGTTTTGATTTAAGTCATAACTTCCCGGAAATAAGTGGCCGCTCTGTTGTCTCTTATTTTAACTTTGATACATCTGCTGATAAAGAATTGGTTGTCAAGGTAGCCCTTTCTGCTGTTAGTACTGAGGGGGCGTTGAAGAATTTATATGCAGAGGCAGGAGGAAAGAGTTTTGAACAAATCGCCAATGAAGCAGCCGAAGTATGGAACAGAAAACTCGATTTGTTTGAAATAGAAGGAACCGAAGACGAGAAGGCAATGTTTTATACATCATTGTATCATACGATGATAAATCCATCGGTATATATGGATGTAGATAAATCTTATCGTGGGTTGGACCATAATATTCATAAGGCAGAAGGCTTTACGAATTATACGATTTTTTCTTTATGGGATACTTATCGTGCAGAACATCCATTCCTGAACCTGATAACTCCCGTAGAGAATGCGGATATGGTAAAATCAATGATTCGCCATCAGCAGCAGAGTGTTCATAAAATGTTGCCGGTATGGAGCTTGATGGGGAATGAAAACTGGTGCATGAGCGGATATCATGCCGTTCCTGTTTTGGCAGATGCCATTGCGAAGAATGTATTCACTGAAAAAGGAGAGGCTTTGCAAGCTATGGTGGAAACATCGAACGTAGATTATTATGACCATTTAGACGATTATAAAAGACTGGGATATATTCCTTTCGAAAAGAGCAGTACAGCAGTTTCATCTACTTTGGAATTTGCCTATGACGATTGGACGATTTACCAAACGGCTTTGAGTGCAGGGAATGAAGATATTGCCCGGCAATATTATACACGAGCCTTGAGTTATCGTAATGTATTCGACCGGAAATGTGGATTTGCTTGCCCACGTTACGCTGATGGAAATTTTAAAAGTGATTTTGATCCTTTGCAGACACATGGTGAAGGCTTTATAGAAGGAAATTCCTGGAATTTTTCTTTTCACGTGCCGCATGATGTGTATGGTGTTATAGACTTGATGGGAGGTGAAAAGGTGTTTTTAAGTCGTTTGGATAAGTTGTTCGAGATGCATCTTCCCAAAAAATATTATGAGAAGAATGAAGATATTACTGAAGAAGGTTTGATTGGCGGATATGTACATGGCAATGAACCAAGTCATCATATTCCCTATTTGTATGCCTGGACTTCACAACCTTGGAAAACGCAATACTGGACACGGGAGATAATTGATCGGATGTATCGTAACGATATTAACGGATTGGGAGGAAATGATGATTGCGGTCAGATGTCTGCGTGGTATATGTTTACGGTAATGGGCTTTTATCCTGTATGTCCAGGAACAGACCAATATGTATTAGGAGCTCCCTATTTCCCCTATCTCAAGTTACGTTTACCTAATGGAAATATTTTGGAGATTAAGGCAAAAGGAGTTAGTGATACCCGACGTTATGTACAGTCACTCAAGATTAATGGGAAAAAATATGAGAAATTGTATGTCACTCATGCAGATTTATTAAAAGGTGGGGTATGGGAGTTTACCATGGGAAGTTCACCGGAGAAAAAACGAGGACAAAAAATAGAAGATAAACCTTATTCATTAACGAACGGAATCAAATAAATATGAAATCACAATTATTGTTGGCTGGTATAATAATAGGAATGACCGGTATATCGGCTTGTATGGGACAGAAGAAAGATGTGACAGCGGAGGAAGCTATGAGCATTTGGAGAGATTATCCGGTTGGACATATAGCCTTCGATGACCAGGCTCCGAAGAGTGAAGGCTCAAAAGTATACCATCGTATTGTAACCAATCCACAGGATTATATAACAACGCAGGCCCGCACAGTTTTGGCTACATTATACGATTCTCCAGCCGATAGTATTGTCCCTGTCGATACGATTCATTATTCTCTGCAAGATATAGATGGTGTTTCTGCTAAAGATGGAGGAAATGGAGTGGTAAGCATCTTTTATAGTACTCGTCATATTGAGAAATCATTTGCAGAAAATGATACGGCCAAATTGTTTTTCGAAACAAGGGGAGTTTTGTTACACGAACTGACTCACGCTTATCAGTTGGAGCCTCAGGGTATTGGAAATTACGGAACCAGCCGTGTCTTCTGGGCATTTATAGAAGGAATGGCCGATGCGGTTCGTGTGGCTAATGGAGGTTTTACTCCGGAAGATCGTCCGAAAGGTGGAAACTATATGGATGGTTACCGTACTGCGGGATTCTTCTTCGTATGGTTGAGAGATAATAAAGATAAGGAGTTTCTGCGCAAGTTTAACCGGAGTACGCTTGAAGTGATACCATGGTCTTTTAATGGAGCCATTAAATATGCTTTAGGAGAAAAATATGATATAGATGATTTGTGGCATGAGTATCAGGTTGCTGTTGGTGATATTCAGGAAAATGGAAATGTTTGATTATGAAGAAAATACTGAAAATAATACTTTTATGTACTTACCTGCCGGTACTTACGCTCTCTGCTGAAAATTTGACACGGTATGTAAATCCGATGATTGGTACCGATGGTTATGGAAATGTATATCCTGGAGCACAAATACCATTTGGAGGTATACAGATAAGTCCGGATACAGATGCTAAGTTTTATGATGCTGCTGCCGGATATAAATATAACCATACTTCCATATTAGGATTCAGCTTGACACATTTAAGTGGTACAGGTATCCCCGATTTGGGTGATTTCTTGTTTATTCCGGGTACGGGAGAAATGAAATTGGATCCGGGCACGCGTGAGAATCCGACAGAGGGTTATCGTTCTCGTTATTCTCATGAAAAAGAATGGGCTTCGCCTAATTATTATGCGGTGGAATTGTCAGACTATGGAGTAAAGGCAGAGATGACGGCCGGACTTCGGAGTGGTATGTTTCGTTTTACATATCCTAAATCGGATAAAGCATTTATTATGATTGACATGAATCATACCTTGTGGCAGAGCTGTGAGTGGTCGAATCTGCGTATGGAAAACGATTCCACTTTGACTGGATACAAGTTGGTAAAAGGGTGGGGGCCAGAACGTCATGTATATTTTACTGCTGTATTTTCAAAAAAGCTGAAGAATGTGCGTTTTATGCAAGACAAGAAGCCGGTTATCTATAATACTTCTCGTTTTAGAAGCAGCTATGAAGCTTGGGGAAAGAATCTGATGGCTTGTATTTCCTTTGTGGCAGACGAAGGGGAAGAAGTTATTGTAAAGACATCGGTTTCGGCAGTCAGTACGGCAGGAGCTACCTTGAATTTGCAGGAACTGAATGGCATGACGTTCGATAGCTTGAAGGAGAAAGGTGTATCTTTATGGGAAAAGGAACTTTCCAAATACCAGATAGAGGCGAAACCGGAAGTAAAGGAAGCCTTTTACACGGCAGCTTATCGTGCTGCGTTACATCCATTTATTTTTCAGGATGCAGATGGCTGTTTCAGAGGACTTGACAAGAATATTGAAAAGGCAGAGGGATTTACCAATTATACAGTGTTTTCTTTATGGGATACGTACCGGGCTTTACACCCTTGGTTTAATCTGGTTCATCAGGACATTAATGCCGATATCGCTAATTCCATGCTGGCACATTACAATAAGAGCGTAGAGAAGATGTTGCCTATATGGTCATTTTATGGTAATGAAACCTGGTGTATGATTGGCTATCATGCTGTGTCTGTCTTGGCCGATATGATTGTAAAAGGTATAAAAGGCTTTGATTACGAACGTGCATATGAGGCTATGAGGACTACGGCAATGAATGAGCATTATGATTGTTTGCCTGAATACAGAGAAAAAGGTTATGTACCGTTCGATCATGAAGCCGAATCAGTCTCAAAAACACTGGAATATGCTTACGATGATTATTGTATAGCACAGGCAGCCAGGGCGTTAGGAAAAACAGAGGACTATCAGTATTTTCTGAACCGTTCACTTTCTTATCAGACGTTGGTCGATCCGGAAACAAAATACATGCGTGGAAAAGACAGCAAAGGAGCATGGCGTACTCCATTCAGTCCTATTGCTTATCAGGGACCAGGATCGGTTAATGGTTGGGGAGATATTACAGAAGGTTTTACAATGCAATATACCTGGTATGTTCCTCATGATGTACAGGGATATATCAATCTGGCAGGGAAAAAACTTTTCCAGAGAAGACTGGATGAATTGTTTACTGTGGAATTGCCGGAAGATATTCCGGGGGCACACGACATACAGGGGCGTATTGGCGGTTACTGGCATGGAAACGAACCTTGCCATCATGTTGCTTACTTGTATAATTACTTGGGACAGCCTTGGAAATGTCAGCGGTGGGTACGTGAAATAGCCTCTCGTTTCTATGGCAATGAACCGGGCTCACTGAGTGGAAATGATGATTGCGGACAGATGTCGGCTTGGTATATGTTTAATTGTTTGGGACTTTATCCGGTTGCTCCTTCCAGCAATATTTATAACATCGGTTCCCCATGTGTTGAAGGTTTGAAGATTACATTAAGCAATGGCAAGCAGATAAAGATGACGACGGAAGGCTGGTCTGAGAAAGCCGTATACGTAAAAGAACTTTATGTAAACGGGCAGAAATATGATAAATCTTATTTGCCTTACGATATGGTACAAAATGGGGTCGACCTTCATTTTGTAATGGATGAGAAACCCTCTTACAAGCGGGGAGTTGCCAAAGGAGATATTCCTCCGTCTATATCCTTGCCGGGAAAAACGGTTGTATATCGTCTGGGAAAGTAAAAAACTGAATAATTCTAATAATGTTTAACTTTAAAAGCGAACCTATGAAAGATGTGAAATTTAGAGGAGAGCAATTCAGGTGTATGCGTTTGGTATATCCTATGGCTTTTCTATGCTTGCTCTCTTCACCCAGCTGGGCAGCCGAAAATCCGGCGTTATCGATTGGTGTTGAACAGTCGAAAGGGATTCAGGTAAAAGGAACTGTCCTTGATGAAGACAAGCTCCCTATTATTGGAGCGAATATTATGGTGAAAGGTACGAGCCTTGGTACAATTACCGATATGGATGGTAATTTTGTTCTGACTGTTCCCTATGAAGATGCTGTTTTAACTGTTTCTTTTATCGGATATACCACAAAAGACATCCCCTTGAAAGGGAAGCGCGAACTGAGTATTACATTGGTAGAAGATTCGAAGACCTTGCAGGAAGTTGTGGTAATCGGTTATGGCTCACAAAAGAAAACTACTTTGACAGGTTCTGTTGCTTCGGTAAACGTGAAGGAGCTTTCGCAAAGTCCGAGTGCAAATATTACCAACGCATTAGCCGGACGTTTGCCTGGTCTGACCGTAACCCAGTTTGGAGGAGGTGAGCCTGGTAAGGATGTTGCGAGCTTTGCAGTGCGTGGTTTGTCCTCATATAATTCAGGTGCTCAGGCGCCTATTGTAATTGTGGATGGAGTGGAAAGAAGCCTTTCCAACTTGGATCCAAATGAAATAGAAACATTCTCTATTTTGAAAGATGCTTCTGCCACAGCCGTATATGGTATCAGAGGTGCAAACGGTGTGGTAATTGTTACAACTAAGAGAGGTGTTTCTCAGTCTAAGCCTACAGTCGAATTTAAAGCACAGGTCGGAATGGCAGAGCCTGTATCATATCCGGACTATTTAGGCTCGGCAGATTATGCTCGTTTGTATAATCAGGCTTTGAAAAACGATAATCCGGGATGGGAAGACGATCTTGCCGTACAGTCTAAGCTGTTCTCTGATGAGATGATTGCAAACTGGGCTCGTGCCAAGGGGGATAACACAGACGGATTAGGTTATAATATCGATTTGTTCGATTATGCTTTTCGCCCTGCCATTCAGCAGAATTATACATTGTCATTGCGTGGAGGTAGCGAACGTGCACGTTATTTTGCAATGATTGGTTATTTTAATCAGGATGGAAACTACCGGTATTCTGATTTGAATGATGCATATAGTACAAATGGTGGCTTTAAACGCTATAATTTACGTACGAGTTTGGATATTGATATTACCAAGAATTTTTATGTCAGTGTAAATCTTGGTGGACAGATTACAGATATGAATGAATCGGGTGGTGGATCTGGAAATATTATTTTCACAGCCAATACTACTCCTCCAATTTATCCGGTTGTACTGGAAAGAAATGGACATCCAAGTAATGAAACCTACTATACCGATCATCCTAACGGACTTTTATTTGGTAATAGCCAGTTCACAAAGAATATTTTGGGTGAAATTGCCTATATGGGATATAAGACCACTCATAAAATCAATTTCCAGGGAAACTTTATCATAGGTCATAAACTGGACTTTATCACCAAAGGTTTGAAAGTAGAAGGTATGTTCTCTTATGATATTGAAGAAACACATGCTATCGACCGCTCTATCCCTCGAAAAGTAGCAAACAACGAGGAATATGGTGGATATGCGACTTTCTACCCTACGGAAGGATTGGGTATTTATGCTACTCCAGACAGAGTCAGATACAGTGGCGCTTATACTCCGGCTATATCCAACTTTACTGTTGACAATACGAAGCAAAATAGTTATTCGGCAAGCATGGCTATTGCCCGCGTGTATATGCAGGCAAAACTGGATTATCAGCGTAGCTTTGGCGGACACAATGTAACGGGAATGTTTACCATGCATCGTTCGCAGCGTACCATTGGTAATGAGGTTGCCTATCGTTATCAGGGATTTGCTGCCAGAGCAACATACGATTATGAGAACAAATACTTGTTCGAGGCCAATGTCGGTATCAATGGTTCTGAAAACTTCAGTAAGGCACATCGTTATGGTGTATTCCCTTCATTCTCTTTAGGATGGGTACCTACTGAAGAAAGTTTTATGGATGGAACAAAAGGCTGGCTGGATCACTTGAAGTTAAGAGGCTCTGTCGGTTGGGTTGGAAATGACCAGGGTATTGGACGTTTCTTGTATGTACAGTATTACAACTCAACGAATGCCAGTTCTTGGAATACCGGTACAAATTATAACCAATCAATGGGAGGTGGTTTGCAGGAAGGCGACCTGGCTAATCCCGATTTGACTTGGGAACGTGGCATCAAGTACAATGCAGGTATTGATATGAATATGTTTAATAACCGCCTGAATTTGTCAATTGATGCTTTTTATGAAAAGCGCTGGGATATTATCACAAATACAGGAGGTAGTGATGTCGTAGGTATTCCTGATGTATTTGGAAAGACATCTTCTTATGTCAATGCCGGTAAGGTTATCAACCGAGGTTTTGATTTGGAAGTTGGATGGAATGATCGTATAGGACGCCACTTTAACTATTATATTCGTTTTAATGCCGGATTTGCCCGCAATAAGATTCTGGATATGATGGAAATTGATCGTGCTGTACCTTGGATGCAGCGTACAGGACATCGTGTAGGTGAATATTTTGTATACGAGGTTGACCATTTCGTAAAAGACCAGGCTGAGGCCGACAGACTGAATGCCATGAACGACGGTTCGGGTTTCCAGCCTTGGGGTAAGTTGTCGCCGGGTGATGTTGTTTACAAAGATTTGAATAATGATGGAAAAGTAGATGATCAGCATGATATGAAAGCTATGGGTAATCCGAAGACTCCGGAACTTCAGTTTGGTATTCCATTGGGATTATCATATAAAGGCTGGGATTTGAGTATGCTTTTCCAGGGTGCAGCCCTCACTTCATTGCAGTTGAGTGGTCCGGCAGTATGGGATTTCCCTGTAATGGGTGCTCAAGGAAACAATATGGGTAAAGTAAAGAGTATGCATCTGGATTCATGGACACCCGAAAATCCGGACGCATCATATCCGGCTCTTCACTTGGGTAATCATCCTAACAATAAGAATGCTTCCAGCAGTTTGTTCTTGTACGATGCTTCTTACCTTCGTCTGAAGAATATTGAAATAGGATATTCTTTGCCGCAGAAGCTGATACAGAGAGCTCATTTACAGCAGGTACGTTTCTATGTACAAGGTATGAACCTGTTGACATTCGATAAACTTGGAGATGTGAATATGGACCCTGAAACAGGTAATGGAAATGGTTCATGGTATCCTATTCAGCGAATCTATAATTTTGGAGTAAATGTTACATTCTAATTTGAAGAAAGATGAAATTTATTAATTCTATACTTGCTTGTATTACAATAGGAGGTTTGTGTTTACTTACTCCTTCGTGTAGTGATTATCTGGAAAGAGAAGATGATGGAAAGCTTCAGGAGGCGGAAGTCTTTTCCAGATATACCAAGGTAAACGAACTGGTTACACAGTTATATTCGGATATGTATCTGAACAGTTTGGGACTGAATACAATCTATAGCCATAATATTGGAGCTATTTGTGATGAACTTGAAGCTAACAAGGCGGATGCCGATGCTCCTTATAAAATTCTGAATGGTGAATTAAGTGCCGATCCTACATCAATAGGTAGTATTTATGGTGGTTCGGGCTTTGGCTGGTGGTGGACCTTTTACCAGTCTATCCGAAAGGCGAATAAAATCATTTGGGGAGTAGAAGAATATGATACCCCCGATCATCCTTCGTCTCCGGGGTTGTTGAGCAAGCGTATTGGAGAAACGTATTTTTTCAGAGCGTACTATCATTATCTGATTCTTCGCTGGCATGGAGAAATGGTCTATAGTGACCGGTTGTATTCTCTGAATGAGGATCCTGCTACCTATGCAGTACGTGAATCGGTCCATACAAGCGTTGAAAAGATATGCAATGATTTGGATGAGGCTGCCAGCCGGTTACCGGTAAGACAGGAAGGAGAAGAATTTAACCGTATAGACAAAGGTGCTTGTCTGGCATTGAAGGCTATTGTACGCTGGATTGCAGCGCAACCTTTGTATAACGGAGGTTTGAGAGATGCAGAAGGTAATCCTACAGGTGTTTCTCCTTTGGGTGATAACGATACACGTGTCGGTGCTCAGGAATATAAAGAATACAAGCCTGAACGTTGGCAGAATGCATTGAAAGCGGCCGAAGAGTTTATGGAAATAGTAGATATGGGTAGATACTCGCTTTATAAACAGTATGGTGAAAACGACTTTGTATCGAATTCGGGTGATAAAGTCTACAAGCGTCTGGAGGAAATGTTTAGAGATAATACATTCTACAACAACGAAGCTATTCTGACCTTACTGAACAGTAAGGATACCCGCTGGATTCAGGATAATATTCCGGAGTCGTATGGAAGTGGCCAGACAAGAAATCAGCCTACTCAGGAGCAGGTAGACCAGTATGAAGTTATTGATGGCGATTATGGACGCGATATCTATACAGCCTCCAATTACGATGACAAGAATCCTTATGTAAATCGTGATCCACGTTTCTACAGAGATATTGTATACATGGGTGCTGTTTTGATGGGTAAAGAATATAACATAGCCGAAGGTAGTAGTGATGCTGTTGTAAACAGTACGATACGTGATACACGTAGTACGCGTACAGGTTATGCTTTACGTAAATTTATACAGAACGATTGGTCAATAAATGCCAGCATATCCAGCATGCATTTCCCGTTAATCCGCTTGCCGGAACTGATGTTGATTTATGCAGAAGCGTTGAATGAAACAGATGGTGATGTAAATATCATGAAATCTATGCTTAATCAGATTCGCGAGCGCTCCTTTATGAAGCCAGTACCACCTGAGTTTGATACAGACAAGAAAGTACGTCGTGAGTATATTGACCGTGAACGTCGTGTAGAACTGTTCTTTGAGAATAACCGATATTTTACCTTACGCTATAAAGGAGTGATGACTAATCCTATAGAGGAAAGTAAAGAAAGCCAGTATCTGGCAATGCCGGAAGATACCCGTGCTCAGCAGTGGTTTGACGAAAAGAAGAGTCAGTATCCTCAGACACAGCACTACATACATGGCATGCAGCCGGTTCTGGATGAAAATGGAGCAATCAAGGTAGGTGGAAAATCTTATCATATGGAGCGTTTTGAAGGAAAGCAACTGGCTCCGCGACGAGTGACTTATCGTGATTATTTCTTCCCGATCAATTCGAATGAGATTGCAAAGACCCCTTCTCTGAAACAGAATCCGGGATGGTAAAACTATAACCGAAAAACTAATAGATTATGAAATTACTGAAGAATTTTATATTTATCGCTTTGATGGGTACAATGATGGGTGCATGCGATTGGTATAGCGATCCGCTGGAACTGGTGTACCCGGGTACAGACTTAAGTGGTAATAAAGAAGATAATAAAGAATCGGAACTGATAAAAGATGTAGAACAGGTTCTTACTACCAGTTCGGATGAAGTTTGGAAAATAACGAAAGAAGATATAGCCGTTTACCTGTTCTTTAATGTTGAAGAAGGTAAGTATCAAATGAAATCGACGGTAAATCCGAGATTGGTTTCCTATGAATACAAGATGGCGGTGAATGAGGATGAACAGGTTGAGATTTCATTTGTAGGATCGGATTTGAAGTCGGTTTTGGGAGATGAAACTTTCGTTATCTCCAGTGCAAAGGTCAGTAGCATTACCTGTAAAGGAAAAGAGTCGAATTCAGAATATATGTGGAAGCGTGCACCTCGGAAAGAGATGGATGCAATAATGACTGAAGAAGAAAAAATCGATTATCTGCTGGCTTCTGTAGAAGAAGGCGGAGGATGGAAAATTTCTTTGTCGGGAAATACATGTTACTTTATTTTTGATACGGAACAAAAAACTGTTATAACAAAATCAGAACGTGCTCCTCAGAATGTATCCGGAACTTATTCGTTGAGCCAGAACAGTGAAGGGCAGGTTGAACTGACTTTAGTTCAGTCGCACTTTGAAGAGCTTGCTCAGGAGAATGTACTGGTTATCATGAGTACAGATGAAAATACGATTACTTGCAAAGGTAAATCGAATGGCATTTCATATACCATGACCAAAGCTTCTAAGGCAGAACTGGATAACATCAAATCTCCGGAAGTACGTTTGATTGAAAAGATGTTTGAACTCGGATGGGGATCGGGTGTAATACGTTCTGCTTCCAATGGCGATTTTGTTGCTTATTATTATGTTACGAAGAATGACCATACAGTTCATTTCTTAAGCTATGCCAATCAGAAAGTCAGTCGGGTTAATGCAGTCTTGACTGTTACGGAAGAAGGTGTACTGAGTTTCCAGTCGCCGGTAGGTGTCGGAAATGAATCCTTGCAGGCTATCAAGGTAGGCGATGAAGCAGTAGAATTGACTGGATTGGGTGCATCCAATAAGCTGACAGCAAATGTATCTTATGGAAAAGATAAGACAAGTTTATATAAGATGGCAGACTGGATTAAACTGCCGGGTGGTAGTCAGCCGCAGTTTAAGAATGTACGATGTGTCATGAGCAGTAATTTGCAGGATGAATACAATAAGATACCGGGCTTTGATAATGTTCCTATCTTTGAGTGGAACGGTGACTGGTCTTCTATTGTAATTTACGTGGATAATTATTACTTCATGCTTTATCAGGGAGGCAATATGACTCCGGTCGAGGGAACGGATATTATCCGGTTCAATAAAGATGCAGGATTGGCTGCCGGTTATGGATCAGACATTAATGTAGTTAAGTCTTATTGTCCTAATATTTACACATTCCTGTTCGATGAGGATCATATAATAGTAAGAAGTAACGATACTCCGGAAGCTGGTTTGTATGTATTCAGTATTGTCAGCGATACCTTTATTTATTGGCCGCAACCGGTATTTCAATAATAATTAGTAACCCAAAAAGAAAAAGATATGCGTAAACTATTAATATGTTTGATGGCTTTGGGCTTGTTTGCCACAAGCTCGTGTGTAAATGACGGAGGACAAGTTTTTGGAGAACTTCCCGAAGGAGTAGTTCCTGTCAGTGGTGAGGCACTGGAAGCCAGAGGGGCTACCTATAATAAAGATTTGAATGAATTGAAGATTTCGTGGCGGACTACTCCCGACCCTAAACTTTATAAAGGAGTTGAAGTTTCTTTTCAGGCATTGGGCGGTCAGTCTAAAACCGTAAAAATCATGGCTAATCCTAATTTTGCGAGTTCTTATGATTATTTTACGGTTGTAACCAAGAATCCTGCAACTGTTCAGTACCGTTGTATATGGAATAAGGATGGAGGTGAGGAAGTCAGTGAGTGGGCTTCGGCCGACGACCTGAAGTTAACCAATGTAACATCTTCAGATGTCTTCTTTGATATTGTTCCTCCTACTTTCAAGCTGGTGACAGAAGACAATGTAAGCAGTCAGGTAAGTGAAGCCTATGATAAAATTGTAGGGAAAACAGATGAAGAGAAAAAATCCTACTATACACAGATTTTGCAGTTGGTTTTATCTTCTATCTATAGTTCGACAGTTGATGCCGGACAGCAGCCAGTATCGTGGATTAAATGTATTTTAGGGAAAATGGATTATCCTGGAGCTGTAGCCTACGTATCGGGAGATAGTGAAGGTCCGTTGATGCGATTAAGTTCTGAGTATGTAGGGCAGGTAAGCGATGGCTCTGTTTCGATAGATGATGCGACTTTTGAGATTCGAGGTGTCTTGATACACGAGTTCTCTCATCTGGTTCAGAAAACCGGAGGGGTAGGCAGTAATCAGCCTTCGTGTATAGAAGGAATGGCTGATGCCATACGAAGCGCTTGTTGTGGAGTTACGGACGCCAGTCGTATCAGTACAGCGTTGAATTCTGGCGCATATTATGATGAAAACCGAAAATCTGGTGAAACCCCTTGTCCTTATGTATGGCAGTTGCCTTATGGTACTTCTGGCTATTTTATGAATTGGCTCAGAACATACGATGGTGATTTTCTTCGCAAGTTGACGATTACGATTGAAAAGATGGGTAGTCAGTGGTCTTTGGAGAAAGCTGTTCAGTATATTCTGGGTGAAGATTATAAGATAGAAGATTTATGGAATGAATATATTGAAGATGCGAAAAGTGAGAATGTAGGGTAATGTATAGGGAGAGGCCGTTTCTGTTATGGAATGGCCTCGCCTTCAATTTAGGGTAATATCCTGTTTGTATTTCCACTCTTAATTACCGATAAAAAGTAAAAAATTTTGCGGAATTATACATTTATTTTACTTTTATCAATTATTTATTGTTAGGGAGTTAAGATATGGGAGTATTGTATTTATCTGTTGAATTATTTTTCGACTTGATAGCCTGTGTATTAGGTGCCGTGTTAGTTTATTGTGCGGGCGATAATTATCCGAAGTTTTATTGGGGAATTATTGCTTTTTGTATCGGTGCAGTATTTATGTGGGAAAATATTGGCTGGTTGACCATTGTGACTGATATTCCAGAATATCGTTTTACTGATTTACTGAATATTGAGAAAATGTTAAAATGGTATGTATTAGCAAGCATTGTAGCATTATTCCCTACAGCTTCTTTGCTGCCAGGTTATCTTACTCCTTTCAAGATACTCTTTTTTTTACTTCCGTCCATTCTGCTTACCACTGTCGGATTATGTTATTTGGGGTTCAATGGTGAAACGACACCCTTACTCACTTGTTCGGATATATTTGCAGGTTTTGACCGTACAGATGTGATACTACGGGTTGTTTTGTTCCTTTCTTCTATTGTAACTCCCATATTTTTTTGTTTCTATCCTTTATTTCGTCGGAAAGCGTATCGACAGATAAACGGGATGATGTATGTCTTTATTGGAATTATCTGTCTTTTTGTTCTCATCTACTGTTTGTTTACGTTATTTATCAATGAGTTTATATTCAACTTGTTTGGGGCGACTTCTATTTTATTTGCAGTATTTTTCTCAGTTCAATATTTACTAAAGGAAAATCCATTTTCCAGTCGATGTACGAATAATAAGGAAGAAGGAAGTATATCAGATAAAGAAGTACCGGATATGCTTTCCTCTCTGTTTATTCAGATTGAAAATCACCTGTATGCAACTTTGGCATATACTGATCCTAACTATAATTTACATATATTGTCGAAAGCCTTACAAATAAAAGAGAATCAATTATCGTTGGCAATAAAGTCTGCCGGCTTCAGTAGCTTTAGAGAATATATAAATGATTTACGTTTACAGCATTTTAAAAAGTTGATAGAATCGGGAAGTGATAGAAGTATTAAAGAGCTCATTTATTTAACAGGATTCAACTCCCGTTCTACTTTTTATCGGAATTTTTCCGATAAATACGGCCTTTCTCCTACAGAATTTGTCGATATGTGTAAGAATAAATGACAAAAGTGTCCCATTTCTTGAAGTGGGACACTTTTGTTTTTTTATCTTATTCCATATTCCTTATTTTTGAAAAATCAACATAACTCCTTTTCTGATAAATAAATGCAGCCTATTGTATTGCTGTAAATCTTGCAATACAAGTGAGGCAATTATGCAACATACATCGAAAAGGAGTATATATTTTTTTACATAATTTTGTGATTGTATATTTTGAAGATAGATTGGAGAATGGAACATATTGGGCAAGTTATCAAGCAAGAATTAGAGAAACAAGAACGGAGTGTGGCATGGCTTGCAAGAAAACTTTCGTGTGATCGTTCGAATATTTACCGCATTTTCCAGAAGGAGAGTATTGACACTTGTTTGCTGGTTCGTATTTCCATCATTTTGCAGCATGATTTCTTTGAAGGTTTTTCTGCCAGTATAAGATCTCAGCTTTTGGAACAGAAATAGATTTATTTGATTTTAGTGCATTTAAAAATGTACTGCTTTTAATTATATAGATAAAGAGTTTATTATTTAAGGTTTATATGCTATGAAGAAGTCTATTTTACTTTTGTTTTCATTATGCTTAATGTTACAGGTATTAGCTCAGAAAAAAGGATATATTATTAAAATAGATGGAGAAACAATCTATACAGATTTGGGAAGCTCTTTTGTACAAGTTGGAGATTGGATTAATGTTTATGGAAAAGGAACATATATTGTTCATCCTGTAACTCAGAAGAAAATTTATACAGAGCCAGAAATTATTGGCAAATTGGAAATTGGTAGTACGTTTAAAGACTATTCTATTGCTAAGGTAAATGATAGAAGTTTGTTACATCTTCTAAAAGAAGGTCTGGAAGTTTTTGTGATAAGTAATGATAAAATCATAGGTCAGTCAGGCAATACATCGCTTAGTCCTATGCAAAGTGCGGCGTCTAGTGAAAGAATACCAATAGTTATTGCTCCGGCACAAGTAAATGATGTGGTAGGAGTGGGACATTTTGGGGGATATGTTGCTGATATTTTAATGGAACAGATGTTGCTTTGTGATAAAGTGAAATTGTTAGACCGTAGTATATTAAATGCACAGATAGATGAAGTAAATCTTGCAGGAAGTTATATTGATCCGGCAACGGCTATTCAACGTGCTAAAATTCAAGGGGCACGCTATATTCTTCAGGTGACAATGCAAAAGCCTGACGTAGTCAATGTGCGAACAGGTATACCATTGGCTTCTATTATGGGAGCGATTCAGGGAGCTACTGGTACTAATATTGGGGCACAATATATGTCGAATGCAAGTATAGCAACATTGAAGGCTGAGGTTAATATTACCACTCGTGTTGTTGATCTGGAAACAGGAGAAGTGATGTTCATGACTAGTGGAAAAGGAAAAGCAAAAGGAAAAAGTTCTGTTTCATTAGAGTATGGCGCTTTAGGTGGTGGAGAAATAAACGGAGGTGTAGAAGGATTTAAACAAAGTATAACAGGTAAAGCCATTCAACGAGCTTTTACAACTATAGGACGTAATCTGAATCGCTATTTTAATGAAGATACTGATGCAAAGGTTATAGGACACGCTAGTGGAGTTTTATCAGGTAGATATGATGATAAATTGTACTCTAAGGGGTGTGGGTTGTATTTAGGAACTGAAAAGTTGGATAAAGAAGGGGTGCAAATGGTATTTGCTGATAACTCTGATTTATATTTCCAATATAAAAAAGGACGTAGATTGGTAAAATGGTCATGGCTTTCTGCATTTGCTGGTATAATAACTGGATTTGCAACAATGGGTGTGGGTGAATATGAAGAGGATTATTTAAGTGCAGGTGGTGGCCTGATGTTAGCTGGCATAGGGGGAACTATATATATGTGTATTATAGGTAAGAAAAAAATAAAAGGTGCCGTTAATAGATATAATGCATTACATGATAGTCATGCTTATCAGCCGGTTTTAAAATTGGGAGGTACATCTGGAGGCATTGGACTAAGATTAGAATTTTAATGTAGATAAAATTATGAAACAAAAATTATTATTCTTATTGATTGCATGTCTGGGATTAACAAGTAGTGTCAAAGGTCAAATGGATACATGGATGCTTAATCAGTGGCTGAATCAAATAAATATGGATGTTTATCAACAACAGCAAAAATTGTTTGATGAATACATGAAACTGCTGGATGCAGAAAGTAAGCGGAGGGACGCTAATGCGACGGCTGTATGTATTTTACTTCCGGGGGGAGCGGATATATTTTTTGCACGTATACAGACTCTTTACTTGGATTTAAATAATGTAGAAGTTGTACATCAGTTTCCTGATATGAGGGAAAAGATAATTCCGTCTTCTTCCTATTTGGCCTTAAATGGGACAATTATAACGAATTCAGTATTTAAACCAGGGCATACGGTTCTTGTACGAAGAAAGGATACGGGAAAGATATTGAGTGAAACTACTATTCCGTCTAAAAATACAATGGCATATCAGAAGTTTTTGCATGGAGCGCAGCAGGCGGCACAAGCTTATGGTAACAGTAATCAGAATTTTAAGTTTCCTATGACTTCTCCAGGTAGTACGAAAACAAGGACGAAAGTATGTTCCTTATGCAGAGGTAAAGGATGGATTGCGGGTTCCAAGACCCCTGTTTATGGGACAAGTGGTAGTTACTGGTGTGAAGAATGTGGGCGAGAAGTTTATGCTTCACATAGTCATGATCGTTGTCCTTCGTGTGGAGGATCAGGTAGTACTTATTAAGTGTGAGTGAAAAATGGCTCTTATTATTTACTGAGTTTACAGAAATATTTAGTCTATTCTATATATAGGAAGTGTCTTTTCGAATGAATTTGTTGTTTCATACAAGAAATATAACACATATGTTCTACTCTGAAAAGTGGAGCTATGTAGACTTTTCCTTTTGCAGTTACGTGATTTTAAAATAAATTTTTAACTAAATTGAAAAGCTATGAAAAAGTCATTTTTTATTTTTGCCATGCTTTGCATGTCATTGTTTACGGGAGTTGCTCAAGAAACGAAATGGGGAGTTGGGGTTAATGTCGGTTATGGAACAGATGTTTCTAAGATTTTTCTTGGTGTAAGAGGCCATTATGACATTACAGAGGCCTTTACTGTTGCAGCGAGTTTTAATCATTACTTTAAAGAAACGGTTGATTTGGATAGCTATGATGCTACTGGTGTAGAAGGAAGTTTAAAGTGTTGGGATATTAATGCAGACTTGCACTGGAATGTTTACCATAATGATTTATTGAAATTTTATCCATTTGTAGGTTTGACTTATTTGAATGCAAAAGGCTCTGTTGAGGTTGAAGAAGTAACAATCAGTAATTCTGAAGGAAATTTTGGCGCTAATGTAGGTGTTGGAGCACAGTTCGATTTCGGGTCTAATTGGGCTGCTAGTGTGGAGGCCAAGTACCAAATTATTGAAGGAGGGCAGTTTGTTCCTATGGCAAGTGTGATATATCGGTTTTAAGTAAGTGTTAGGGGCGAATTAATATTTGGCAATTTTTGTATTATTATCAGGTAAAAACGAATATATTAAGCCATGAATCTATTTGAACAGCATGGCATAAATGCTTTTACATTTAGGGCATGCTGTTCTTTTTTCTGATATCTTAATTTATTTCTCTGCAAAGGAGAAATGAAACGTCTGCATCTTTTTATTTTTTTTGTACAAAAGATTTTATTTTTTGTACAAAAAACGATTCAGATTTGCCCGTGAATTTCCGAAACGGAAGCGGGTTTGCTTCGAAACAGCCTATTCTTTTTCTCCGTAGCACAAGTCACCGGCATCGCCCAGCCCCGGTACGATATACGAATGTGCATTCAGTTCCGGATCGACGGCGGCACACCATACCGTAGTCTTGTCCTGTGGAAATACTTTCTGCACATGCTCTACTGCCTGTCGGCTGGCAATGACCGATGCAATATGTATGTGTGCAGGTTCACCCTTGGTGAGCAATGCTTTATAGGCGAGCTCCATCGAACCGCCGGTAGCCAGCATCGGGTCTACCAGAATCAGTGTTTTTCCGTCCAGACGTGGAGAAGCGATGTATTCTATATGGATATCAAAATTGTCGGCGTCTATGTATTTGCGGTAAGCCGAAACAAAAGCATTCTCAGCGCGGTCGAAATAATTAATGAATCCCCGGTGCAGCGGCAGTCCGGCACGCAGGATAGTAGCGATGACTGGCTGTATGGCAGGCACGTTTTCGGTTGCCATGGCTAAAGGTGTCTGTATCTCCAGCGGTTGGTAAGAAAGGTCACGGCTGATTTCGTATGCCATGATTTCTCCGATACGTTCGATGTTGCGGCGGAAACGCAGGCTGTCACCTTGTATATTTACATCGCGAATCTCTGCCAGATACTGGTTTAGAATACTATTATTCCGGTTCAGTTCTACAATTTTCATAGATTGGTTCTCTTTTTTTTGATTGTTACATGTTTATGCCGCAAATATACGGATAATTCGTGAAATATATCAGATATGAACACGTTGTGTCTTATGAAGATAAAGTAACGACTTCTGTTGGGAGGAGAATGGAAGTATAGACTTGTTATAACCTGTTCGGGAAAAAATTTATCTTCATCTTTCTAACATAAAAGACCTTAAGCAGCCTGAGTAAGGCCTTTTATGTTTTGAGTAATGATAAATATCCTTTAATATGAGATAATTACCAAAGTAAGGGTTACGGGGGAGTCAGGCTGCTGTTTGCCGCATGAACTAATGTTTCGTGTGTGCATTACTTTGGGGAATTTCGTAAATATACCTGTTGTTTCAAGTGGTAATATTCATAGTTGCAATGTCGAAATGACAGATTTGTTACACAAGTATAAATCTTTAGTTTATTACGGATTTTTTTCTGTAATAACTTCTTTAGTTTAAAAATAAACTACTA
This sequence comes from Bacteroides sp. CAG:1076, assembly GCA_000436795.1. Lineage (GTDB taxonomy): Bacteria > Bacteroidota > Bacteroidia > Bacteroidales > Bacteroidaceae > Phocaeicola. Next base: position 82 of record HF993152.1, on the reverse strand, counting down.
CTTTTGTATCGCCAAAGACGAGGGGGCCTGAACTCACTGGTCTATTGGACGGTAAAACGGAAAACTAAACATTTGATATAAT
>HF993151.1 GCA_000436795.1 Bacteroides sp. CAG:1076 | reverse complement strand
TACCAACCCTCTAACAGAAAGAGAAGAAACAAACACGGTTTCCGCGAAAGAATGGCAACTGCAAACGGTCGCCGAGTATTGGCTGCACGTCGTGCTAAAGGTCGTAAAAAACTGACTATATCAGACGAATACAACGGCGTTAAAGCATAAGAACGTTAGACAGAAAGATTTAAGAGAGCCGCAAGATGCTGAGATAGCGTTTTGCGGCTTTTCTTTTCACAAAGCATAGCGGAAAAGAAAAAATTGTATCTTTGCAAAAATTATATAGCTGAATAATATGGTGACACTGAAAGATTTCTTTTCATTCAAGAATAACCGTTTTTTCTGGCTCAACATCATCGGTATGGTGGTAGCCATTGTTGTTATCGTGTACGGTACGTTGTGGGGACTTGACATCTATACTCATCACGGAGAATCGTATGTAGTGCCCAACATTAAGAATAAGGAGTTAAGCCAGGCGCAGATATTGCTGAACCAGCAATCCATGCAAGGCGTAGTAATAGATTCGAATTATGTAAAGGAACTGCCCGCGGGCATCGTTCTCGACCAGACTCCGGCTGGAGGAATGCGGGTAAAGAAGGGAAGAACCATCTACCTGACCATCAATACCAACGAGGTTCCTAAGGTGAAAATTCCTGATGTCATCGACAACAGCTCCATGCGTCAGGCTGCCGCCAAGCTGAAAGCCATGGGATTCCGCCTGACGGAACCCGAAATGGTAGCGGGCGAACAAGACTGGGTATACGGCATCAAGTACAGAGGACGTTCGCTGAAGGCAGGCGACAAAGTACCGAGCGAGGCGCTGCTGACGCTGTGTATCGGCAGCACGCAAATACGTGATTCGCTGAGCATGGACTCACTTAATATGCAAATAGAAATGGATGCAGCAGGAGAAGAGGCTCCTACTGTAGACGATTCGTGGTTCTAAAAGATTCAACAAGTTCAAGACAACGAATGGCAGAAGATTATATAAACGAACTGGACGACTCGCTGGATGATGTAGAGCCGGTAGAGCGTTCTTCCGAATTATACGAGCACTTCCGTGTAGTAGTAGATAAAGGACAGACTCCGGTGCGTATAGACAAGTATCTGTTCGAACGCATCGTGAATGCTTCGCGCAACCGTATTCAGGCTGCTGCCGATGCGGGGTTTGTCATGGCAAACGGCAAGCCGGTAAAAAGCAGCTATAAAGTAAAGCCGCTCGACGTACTGACCGTCATGATGGACCGTCCACGCTACGACAATGATATTATTCCCGAGGATATTCCGCTGAACATTGTTTACGAGGATGATGACCTGATGGTCATTAACAAGCCCGCAGGACTGGTAGTACATCCGGGATGCGGAAATTATCACGGCACGCTGGTGAATGCCATTGCCTGGCATCTGCGTGACGTACCTTCCTACGATCCAAACGACCCGCAGGTGGGACTGGTTCACCGTATCGACAAGGACACTTCGGGATTGCTGGTTGTGGCCAAGACTCCCGATGCGAAAACCAGCCTGGGATTACAGTTCTACAACAAGACCACCAAACGTGAATATAATGCACTGGTGTGGGGCATCATCGATGAAGACGAAGGTACCATCACCGGAAATATCGGACGCAACCCCAAAGACCGCATGCAGATGGCTGTCATGAGCGACCCTACTCAGGGTAAACATGCTGTGACTCATTATCAGGTACTGGAGCGTCTGGGTTATGTCACACTGGTAAAGTGTGTGCTGGAAACCGGACGTACCCATCAGATTCGTGTACACATGAAGCACATCGGACACGTATTGTTCAACGATGAGCGTTACGGTGGTCACGAAATACTGAAAGGTACTCACTTCAGCAAGTACAAACAATTTGTAAACAACTGCTTCGAGATTTGTCCCCGTCAGGCACTTCACGCCAAAACGCTGGGATTTGTTCATCCGCGTACAGGCAAAGAGATGTTCTTTACATCCGAATTGCCCGAAGACATGACCCGTCTGCTGGACAAATGGAGAACATATATAAGTAACAGAGAAGAATAACAAACAAATTATGAAACGCATCATTGCTATTGTTGCCGGAGGAGATTCTTCGGAACATGATGTCTCCATGCGTAGCGCAGAAGGCATATACTCTTTTATCGACAAAGATAAGTACATCTTATATATAGTAGAGCTCACCAAGAAAAAATGGGAGGCTTTGTTGCCCGACGGCAGTCGTGCACCGATAGACAAGAACGATTTCAGCTTCAGTCACGACGGTCAGAAGGTAAAACCCGACTTTGCATACATTACCATTCACGGTACTCCGGGAGAAAATGGTATTCTGCAAGGCTATTTCGAACTGCTGGGTATCCCCTACTCTACTTGCGACGTGCTGGTTTCGGCCATGACATTCAGCAAATTCACACTGAACCAGTACCTGAAAGGTTTCGGTGTACGTGTAGCCGAATCGCTGCTGGTAAATAAACGCCACGGCATAAGCGATCAAGATGTCATCGAGAAAATTGGTCTTCCCTGCTTTATCAAGCCTAATGCCAGTGGCTCCAGCTTCGGAGTAACAAAGGTAAAGACAGCCGACCAGATACAACCTGCCCTGAAAGAGGCCTTTGCCGAATCGGACGATGTCATGATTGAGGCTTTCATGGATGGTATTGAACTTGCCAACGGCTGCTACAAAACCAAAGACAAGTCGGTTGTCCTTCCCATTACCGAAGTTGTCAGCAAAAATGAGTTCTTCGACTATAATGCAAAATATAAAGGCGAAGTGACTGAAATCACTCCGGCACGCCTTAGCCCGGAACTGACCGACCGTGTACAGAAACTGACTTCGGCTATCTACGACATACTGGGCTGCAAGGGTATTGTACGCGTGGACTACATCATCACGGAAGGAGAAAAAATCAACATGCTGGAAATCAATACCACTCCGGGCATGACAGCTACCAGCTTCATCCCGCAGCAGGTTCGTGCCGCCGGCATTGACATCAAGGATGTCATGACAGATATTATCGAAGATTCATTTCAAAAATAATCGGAAATTCCGTATATTTGAACATTGACTTATAAAACAGAAAAACATGAACATACCTGCCGAGTTTGACGAAATCCGTCCCTATTCTCCCGAAGAGCTTCCACAGATCTTCAAGGAGTTGTTAGCCGATCCCTCATTTCAGGCAGTGCTGACAAATATCATTCCCGGGGTACCTGTTGAAATGCTTGCTGCAAAGCTGTATCAATGTAAGACGAATCTGGATGTACAGAAGACATTTTTCCACAAACTGCTCCACGATATCATCGACAAGTACAGCGATGGTTTCGACATGGACACATCTTCGCTGAGTGATAAGAGCCGGAATTATACTTTCGTTTCGAATCACCGCGACATTGTTTTAGACCCGGGATTTCTGTCTGTCGGACTTTTAGACAATCATTTTCCGACAACCGTAGAAATTGCCATCGGCGATAATCTGCTGATCTTCCCATGGATCAAGAAACTGGTACGTATAAACAAGGCATTTATCGTACAGCGTGCCCTTTCGATGCGCCAGATGCTGGAATCATCGGCTCGCATGTCGCGTTACATTCATTTTGCGATTACGCAAAAAAAGGAAAACGTATGGATTGCCCAACGGGAAGGAAGAGCCAAAGACTCGAACGACCGGACACAGGACAGCGTATTGAAAATGCTTGCCATGGCGGGCGAAGGTGATATCATCGACCGGTTGAAAGAACTGAATATCGTTCCTACTGCCTTATCGTATGAATATGATCCGTGTGATTATCTGAAAGCGCAGGAGATGCAGCAGAAGCGTGATATCGAAGGGTTCAAGAAAAGTCAGGAAGACGACCTGAACAATATGCAGACAGGTATATTCGGTTACAAGGGAAGAGTACATTTCCAGACAGCTCCCTGCATCAACGAAGAACTGGAAGCCTTGCGAGGACTCCCTAAAACGGAAGTGTTCTCCAAGATATCCGAACTGATTGATGTGCATATCCACCGCAATTACCGTATCTATCCGGGAAATTATGTGGCATGCGATCTGCTGGAAGGCGGACAAACTTTTGCCAGTCATTATACAAATGACGATAAGGTGCGCTTCGAAAATTACTTGCAGAAGAAACTGGATATGATTCAGTTGCCCAACAAGGACGAAGCCTTCCTGCGCCGTTGTATGCTGACAATGTATGCCAATCCGGCACTCAACCACCAGAAAGCTCTGAACGTATGAAACAAGCGATAGCAATAGTTCTTCTTCTTTGCATGCTTCTTTGGGAAGGATGCAAGGAAGAAGACTATGTATACCCCAACGTGGTAACCGAATTTATCGGTGTACAGACTGACCATGAGGGAACCATCTCACAACTGGTTGCAGATAACGGAACCGTATATCCCGTACTTCAGCGTGACGGTCTGGGAGGACTGGTAGCCGATACACTCTATCGTACTGTATCTATTTATGAGCCTATCGTACAGGAAGAAGGAAAAGAAACTGCCGCCCAACTGTATTCATGTCAGCTTGTTTTATCGATGGATCCGGTTGCTGAAGCCGCTTTCAAAGGAAACATCAAAACCGATCCGGTAGATATACAAAGTATCTGGCTGTCGGGTAACTATGTGAATATGATATTGCTGGTACAGTATAAGGACCAGACTCATGCATATCATTTCATTGATGAAGGCTTTACTCCCAACGAAGACGGTACACAGACACTGAACCTGCGCCTGTACCACGACCGGAGGAACGATTATGAAGCGTTTACCAAACAAGTATACTTGTCGGTCCCGCTCAAGAATTATTTGCAATTGTTGAGAAAAGGCGATAAAATCCGCTTTAGCCTCAATACTTACAAGGAGCAAGAAACCTATCGGGAATTTGATTACCAATAAACAGTAAACACTATGATTAAGAGCATTTACTTTATGTTTTTTGTATGCGCCTGCCTGTTCGGGTTATTCGCATGCAGCGCCAAATCACAAGATAAATTCAAGAACCTGTCATCCGATGACTTCGAAAAACTGATTCAGGACGAAAATATTCAGCGGGTGGACGTACGTACTGTAGCCGAATATAGTCAGGGACATATTCCGGGTAGCCTGAACATCAATGTTCTGGACGAAAAATTTGCAGCAGAAGCAGATGAACTACTCGACAAGGAACGCCCGGTGGCTGTGTACTGCAAGAGCGGAAGAAGAAGTCGTAATGCAGCACGTATCTTGACTAAAAAAGGGTTTAAGGTTTACAACCTGGATAAAGGATTCGAAAACTGGAAGGAATCTGGTAAAGACATCGAACTCTAAAAAAACACACATGCGGACATTTACGGGAAATATCTGAACTTTCCACGCAAATGTCCGCATGTCTTTTTATCATAATACCGACTTACTTCAACGACTGAAGCATACGTTTCAATACAACAGTAGCCGAAATTTCGCGGTTTGCAGCTTCTGGAATAACCAGCGAAGTAGGTGCTTCTATCACATCATCTGTCACAATCATGTTACGACGAACCGGCAGGCAGTGCATAAAGTAAGCATTGTTTGTTACAGCCATGTGAGCAGTATCCACCGTCCAGCTCATATCCTTACTCAGAATCTTACCGTAATCGGCAGGATTTGTCACTCCCGGACAAGCCCAGTTCTTGGCATAAATAAAATCTGCCCCTTCGAAAGCTTTCATCTGATCGTATTCTACATGTGCTCCACGTACAAATTTCGGATCAAGTTCATAACCTTTAGGATGAGTAATCACAAAATCTACATCTGCCTCATTCATAAAATCGGCAAATGAGTTAGGAACAGCCTGCGGCAGTGCACGAGGGTGAGGAGCCCATGTCAACACAACTTTCGGACGTTCTTTCTTTTTGTACTCTTCAATGGTAATCAAGTCGGCAAATGCCTGCAACGGATGTCCGGTTGCTGCTTCCATCGAAAACACCGGTTTGCCGGAGTACTGAATGAACTGATTCAAGATCTTTTCAGTATAATCGTCTTCACGACTTTCGAAACGGGCAAACGAACGTACACCGATGATGTCGCAATAAGAAGCCATTACAGGAATAGCTTCAAGCAGATGTTCACTCTTGTCACCATCCATCACGACTCCACGTTCTGTTTCCAGCTTCCAAGCTCCCTGATTTACATCGAGGACAATCACATCCATGCCTAAGTTACGTGCCGCTTTCTGCGTACTAAGGCGGGTACGCAAGCTGTTGTTAAAGAAAATCAGCAAACAAGTGCGATGCTTGCCCAGCGATTCATATTTATAACGGTCCTTCTTTATTTCGAAAGCTTCTGCAAGGGCGGTCTTCAAATCACCCAGATCGAATACATTTGTATAGGTTTTCATACGATCTATTGTATATAAATTAATATTAGTACGGCAAATATACTATAAAAATACAATATAATAGTATATCATTTCGAATTCTTGCAAAAATATTCTATTTACGGATTTGTCCGTTGCCTTCAATCAGCCACTTATAAGTAGTTATTTCTCGCAATCCCATCGGTCCGCGTGCATGTAATTTCTGGGTACTGATACCTATTTCTGCTCCCAGTCCAAACTGTGCACCGTCTGTAAATGAGGTAGGTGCATTGGTATACACACAAGCCGCATCGACCATAGCAGAGAAATAACCAGCAGCCTTTTCATTTTCAGCAACAATACATTCACTATGTTTCGAACCGTATGTATAAATATGCGATACAGCTTCTTCTATATCGGCTACCGTCCGTACTGCCATTTTATAATCGAGAAACTCTGTCCCGTAACTGTCGGCTGTAGCATGACAAAGCAATTCTGACGGATAATGACCATCCAAGGCTTTATAAGCAGCCTCATCGGCATAAATCGTAACTTTACTATCCTGAAGAGGAGCACATAAAGCTGGTAAATCTGCCAGTCGGGATGCATGAACCAACAGGCAGTCGAGTGCATTGCATACGCTGACACGACGGGTCTTTGCATTGTTGACAATAGCTGCTCCCTTTACAACATCGCCCGAGGCATCGAAATAAGTATGACAAACACCAGCTCCTGTTTCTATAACCGGAATGGTGGCTTCCCGACGTACATAGTTAATCAGATTGCTGCTGCCACGCGGAATAATCAAATCAACCAGTCCTTCGGCGTGAAGTAATTCGGCTGTTGCCTCACGACTTGCAGGCAGTAACTCTACTACATGTGTATCTATTCCCAGTTGTGCCAAGACTTCGTGTATCACTTTTACTATTGCCCGGTTCGAACAGTCGGCATCACTTCCACCTTTCAACACACATGCATTTCCACTTTTCAGGCAAAGCGAAAAGACATCGAAACTGACATTGGGACGTGCTTCATAAATAATGCCGATAACCCCGAAAGGAACACTTACTTTCTTCAGATGCAACCCGTTCGGACGAACGGTTTCCTCCAAGATTCTGCCGAGCGGGGAAGGCAGACCTGCCACATTCCGCATATCGGATGCAATTCCTTCCAAACGTTCTTCCGTCAGCTTCAGCCTGTCGTACTTCGGGTTTGCAGGATCCATCCGTTGAAGGTCCTCCCGATTGGCTTCCAGTATTTCTCTACTATGCTTCACGGCTGCATCTGCAACTGCAAGCAACACCTTGTTTATCTGTTCTTCGTCCAACAATGCCAGCCGACGGGAAGCCTGACGGACATCGTGTAAAACTTCATTTATACTCATACGACTATTTGTTACTCAATACAATGATTATCTGCAAAAATATCATTATTTCCATGATTTCAATTCTTTTCTTTATTTTTATATAAGATATTACGAAAACTTTCTTATCTTTGGATAAACATACAGAGAGTATCAACCCTTTTTATTAACCACTAAAACAACGAGCTATGGAAACTAAAACGTACGGATCACTGGTAGAAGTTTTCAGAGGCAGCCTCTGGGAAGCAGAATTAATAAAAGGTTTGTTAGAATCAGCCGGAGTATCAGCTATGCTGAAGAATGAAACATTATCAGCTGTCACCTCTCCTTATTTACCAACGGGAGATGTACTGGTAATGGTTAATAAAGAGGAAGAAGTTTATGCTAAAAAAGTAGTATTGGAAAGAAAAGTATGAAAAGAAAGATCTTTGCAGCGATGGCTGTTCTGGCTTTTTCAGCATTCAGCATGAATGCACAAACATTAAAATCAACTACATGGAAAGCCTACGGGGTTAGTTTTAAAGCTCCCGCAGGCTTTAATGTCGAAGATGATTCAGAAGAAGGATACATTATCAGTACGCCAACCTATTACATTACGGTACAGCTTTTGGAAGGAGAAGGTATTCAGCCTTCGGAACTTTCACAAGAGTTGAAAAACATTGCGACTGACGATGAAGTGACTAATCAAACGCCTGTTACCACTTTCGAACTTCCTCAGTTTTATGGTGCGCAACTGAAAGGGAACTGTGAAACCGAACAATGCGTATATTCTTATCTGCTGACAAAAGATGGAAGCAGCGGTTTTTACGTGTCCATCACTTATACAGACAAGAAAGACAATACTCCCGAAGCTATTCTGAAAAGCTTTACGCTGGAGGAATAATATGCCACTATCCAAAGGCATTATAAAAAGATACGATATAATGAAACAACCTATACCAACCTATATTTCAACTCGCTGGTGGAACACTTTGTTTTTATTGGCCATTTTATTGCCGATGGGAGTTCTGCCAGCAACAGCTCAAGATTACAATGAAACCACAGCCTTAACTTATAGTTGTCAGGATATTCCCAAAAGCATAACTTTCTGCGGGGAAAATATTGACCTGACCCGATTTGACCGGCGTGAACGCATCGATCGTGAATTACTGGCTTTCACGTATATGCACAGTACTTCCATACAAATGATCAAGCGGGCTAACCGGTATTTCCCGATAGTGGAATCCATTCTGCGTGAGAACGGAATTCCCGACGATTTCAAATACCTGATGTCGATAGAAAGTAATAATAACCCGCTGGCACGTTCGGGAGCCGGAGCTGCCGGACTCTGGCAACTAATGCCGGGTACAGCGCGTGACTTCGGTCTGGAAGTTGGACACAGTATAGACGAACGGTATCATGTAGAGAAAGCAACACAAGCTGCCTGCAAATATCTTAAACAGGCTTATGCCCGCTTCGGAAACTGGACCAGTGTAGCTGCATCATATAATGCTGGTCAAGGGCGTATTTCCCGCGAGCTGGAACGTCAGTATGAAGAGAATGCTCTCGACCTCCAGCTTGTAGAAGAAACGGCGCGTTATGTTTATCGCATCTTAGCAGCTAAGATCATGTTTGCCAATCCACAGAAATTCGGTTTCCGTCTGCGTGCATGCGACTTATATCCGGTTATTCCTTATCATGAAATAAAGGTAGAAGAGAGTATTGAGGATCTTCCCCGTTTTGCTAAGGGAAGAGGTATTACATATGCTCTCTTACGAAACATGAATCCATGGATTCGCAGTAATTCGCTTCCGGTACACGGGAAGCAAGTGTATTATATCCGAATCCCTGACAAGGAAGAAATGCATTACAACCCACGGGTAATTATTGCACATGATCCGAACTGGGTAGTGAAAGAAAAATAAGATTCGTGATATACATACGATTAAAGGCCGTCAAAATTTCAATTCAGGAAGAACAAACCTTTAATCAAAAACATTCTTAGACACAAAAGGAAAGAGCCCGGTGCAATACCGAACTCTTTCTCTAAACGGATAATATTTAACCCGTTCATCTTTTTGGGGGCACTTCATTACTCAAATGAGCTTGATACGACTCTTTTTAATCTTGTAGTTACAATCGTTTATTGGGGGAAATCGTCATTTTAATGCTGCCATACTCTTCGTTTATAAGTAACCGGCTTTCCTCACCAGTCTATTTCTTTTAAACCTTTACTCCGCAAATATTCATTTGCTTTACTAAAGTGCTTGCAACCAAAGAAACCATAATCGGCAGACCTCGGAGAAGGATGGACCGTTGTCAGAATACAATGCTTGGTTGCATCGATAAGGGAAGCTTTTGCCTTTGCATAACTTCCCCACAGCATAAAGACCAGGTTCTCGCGCTCGTCGCTCAATTTCTTGATGACAGCATCGGTAAATGTTTCCCATCCTCTGTTTCGGTGAGAACCGGTCTGATAAGCTCTGACCGTAAGTACGGAATTCATCGAAAAGACTCCCTGCTCCACCCACCTGTCTAAATTACCGGATGAAGGAATAGGCTTACCTAAATCTTGATGAATCTCCTTGAAGATATTCATCAACGATGCCGGAATGGCCGTACCTTCGGGTACAGAAAAACAAACGCCATAATACTGTCCCGGAGTGGGATAAGGGTCCTGCCCCAAGATAACCACCTTGACCTTCTCAAACGGACATGCGTTGAAAATATGAAAGATTTGTGAGCCTTGAGGCAAGACATGTTCATGCGCATACTCATAACGTACAAAATCTGTCAGCTGCTTGAAGTAAGGCTTATCGAACTCTTCCTGCAAACGCCGGCGCCAACTTTCTTCTATCTTGACATTCATATTTGTACTGCTTACTTGAATTACAACCTATCGCTGTGGAATATCGACTGATGTTTCACATTTCCCTTTTAAATGTTCTGAAAAGAAATCAACCAGACGCCAGTAGAAATACTCATTCATATCTCCAAACCCGTGACGCTGTCCCGGTAATATCAACATTTCAAAGCGCTTGTTGGCACGGATCAAGGCATCAACTACACGGATGGTATTGGCCGGATGCACATTATTGTCTATATCTCCATGTACCAGCATCAAATGCCCTTTCAATTGTTTCACGATTTCAGGATTCGTTGCAATCTTATAAGCAAAGGTGGTATCGCCTTTCTCCGAAACTTCTTCTTTCACACCATGATGCGTTTCACTCCACCAGCGGTTATAAATCCGGTTATCATGATTTCCGGCACACGATACGGCAGCCTTATAGAAATCGGGATACTGGCAGATAGCTGCTGTCGACATAAATCCTCCACCCGAATGTCCATGAATACCAACCTTGTCTATATCGATAAACTTATAGCGCGCTGCCAATTGCTCCACGGCAGCTTTATGATCGGCAAGTGGATAATCGCGCATATTTCCATATCCGTAGTTGTGATACCATTTCGAACGACTGGGATGACCGCCTCGCTGTCCTACGGAAATAACAATGAAACCAGCCTGCGCCAAACGGTCGGTACGTACACTCATACGGGTAAACGGATAATAAACAGCTTCTACCTGAGGACCGGGGTATACATAATCGATGATAGGATATACCTTCGTTGAATCGAAATTATAAGGTTTATACATCACTCCATACAGGTCTGTCACTCCATCGGCAGCCTTTACGGTAAAGAGTTCCGGAAACTGATAACCGGCAGCTTTCAACTGTGAGAAATCACTTTCCTGAATGGTCATAACCTTATTCCCATTGCGGTCAATCAAGTCTGCACACGGGATGGTATTTACCCGTGAATAATTATCGACAATGAAACGGGCCTCATCATCAACTTCTACCTGATGAAAGAAATTACCTTTTGTCAACAACTTCAATCCACTGCCATCGGCGTTCACCTTATACAAATGTTCATAATAAGGATTTTCTCCTTCCTCACGGCCATTGGCGATAAAATAAATCGTGCGAGTAGACTCATCTACCTTTACGACACGTTCAACATGCCATGAACCTTTGGTTATACGGTTCTTCAGATTACCGCGGTCGTCATATAAATAAAGGTGTGCCCAGCCGTCACGTTCACTCCATTGGATAAATTCTTTACCTCCACCAAACACGTATATTGGACGAGTTTCCTGATACGTATTCATGCGTTCTTTTACAACAGGAACGATAGAATCTTGTCCAATAGTATAGGTACAGACATCAATACGATGTAAGTCACGACTGCTTCGAGTCAGGAAGAAACGAGTATTATCACCTTGCCATACAGGAGAAATGAACTCCGCATCACGTTGTTTCTGCTCGTAAGGACATGACTCCAATCCTAAACTCTGGTTCTTCCAGGCGGCCACTTTAATTTCCTTACGTGTATTGTTTACCATATCGAACAAATACAAATGTTCCTCGGGAGCCTCCATTTCTCCCGGCATCTGGTAACGGTAAGTTTCAAGTGTAGGACGAGGCTGAGCAACCGAATTGATAACCCAAAGATCTTTTACCTTACGATCATCAGACACAATAGTCACAAAATATTTCGAGTCGGGTGACCAATATCCCCATACCCTGCGACGCTTTCCATTGCACAGCGTATCTGTATTCAGAGTACTATACGGAATGCCGTAGCCAAAATGTTCGGTACCCTCCTTCGTCAATTGCATTTCGACTATCGTACTATCTTTTTCATTCTTCTGAGCTTTCCGATAATCTTCCATACTCATCCGATACAAATTACAGTCTTTCGCATAAACGACTGTTTTCCTGTCGGGAGAAACAGAAGCCCACTCCAGTTTTTTCGGTTCTTTAGCATCTTCAGTCAGCTGAGTAAGTTTACGTGTCGGATAGTCATATGAAAAATAAAAGACAACCTTTTCTGCTTTTTTCTTTTCTGCTTTCTTCGGTTTAGCCTCTTGAGAAGACTCCACCTCAAACGTAAATGTCCGTCCGTCTTCCTTCGCCTTCAGATTACGAATAGGTAAATGACGGGCTTCGAACGGATCGTGTACAATCTCAGTCAACTGAGAAGCCAGTTCGTCACGATCGAACAACAGTTTTTTTGTTTTAGCCGCCGGATCAACTACATACCAAAATGTACCTTCGCTGGTCTTATATTCGAACCAGAAATTATTACCTTTCTGAAACCAATGCGGATCAACCGTTGTAGAAAAAAGCATCGTATTCAACTTACTCTGAGTAAATTTCTCAGCCTGAAGATACTCAGGTAATCTATCCTGCGCAGGCTGTGCCATTGCAAACAAGCACATTCCCCCTAAAAACAAAACAGTAAGAATTGATTTTTTCATAGCTCTTTAATATAGAAAGGCACTGACTATACCCGCTCTTCAACGAAGGACAGAATAATCAGTGCCTTTACTTATTGATAAATTAGAATAAAAATCTTAGAACATCATTGAAGTTCGCCCAAATCAACAAAGCAAAAAGAAGGAACATTCCCACCATCTGAGCATACTCCAGGAACTTGTCACTCGGCTTACGACGGGCTATAATCTCGTATAACAAGAATAATACATGACCACCATCGAGAGCCGGAATCGGCAATATGTTCATAAAGGCCAAGATAATGGAAAGGAATGCCGTCATTTCCCAAAAACGCTGCCAGTCCCAGACCTTCGGGAAAATACTTCCAATCGTTCCAAAACCACCAACACTCTTGGCACCTTCCTTGGTAAATACGTATTTCATGTCATTTACATACCCTTTCAACGTATTTATTCCCAAAGTTACTCCAGCAGGGAACGATTCAAAGAATCCATAGCTTAAATTGGTTTCCTTGTAATTTACCAAACCTCCAATAGCATCAACCATAAACTGTTCATTCGTCTGAACCGTAACTGTATCTCTTACTCCCTGACGAGAATATACCAATGAGAACTGGGCCGATGTTTTCTTCTCCAATTCAGCCTTGGCGCGAAGCTTACTCATTTCATCCAGAAATTCATTCCAGGAATTCAACGGCGTACCGTTGAAAGCAATCAGTGAGTCACCTTTCTGAATACCTACCTTAGCAAATCCTCCACCTGGCAATACAGAATCAATTACATTCGGTCGGAAAGTAGCAACAAACATCGGATCCTCTTTCGCTACATCAAGTAAGCTCAATTCCGGCATCAGAATTTTCTTTTCCTCTCCATTTCGAAGTACTGTTACCTCACGTGCTTCTACTATGTTACGAAGCATGTCCATATCGAAACGCACCAACTCTTTTCCGTCTGCACTCTTCAGAATATCTCCATCCCGAAATCCTATTTGCTGAGCTGTTTCATTGAATTTCATACCATAGGTCATATCCTTCAGAGCTACGTAAGAATCTCCCCATGTATAAAGAATCATCGAATAGATAAACAGCGCCAACAAAAAGTTCATTAATACTCCTCCTACCATAACCAACAATCGTTGCCATGCCGGCTTGGAACGAAACTCCCACGGTTGTGCTGGCTGTTTCATTTGTTCGGTATCCATTGACTCATCAATCATACCCGATATTTTGCAATATCCACCCAATGGTAACCAGCCCACTCCATATTCCGTATCACTGTTTTTCGGTTTAAACTTAAACAGTGAGAACCAGGGATCGAAAAAAATATAAAACTTCTCTACTCGTATCTTGAAAAGGCGTGCAAAGAAAAAGTGTCCTCCTTCATGAATAATCACCAGCAGTGACAAGCTGAGAATAAGTTGAAGAGCACGAATTAAAAATGTTTCCATCTAAAGTTTGTTTTCTATTTTATTTATATTAATACACTCTGTTACTTCATTCCATTTATAACCATTTCAGCCGCAATACGACGTGTCTCCGCGTCGGTCGAAACATAATCTTCATAAGTAGGGGTTGCAATGAAAGGTACACGTTGCATTGCCTTTTCTATTACATCACTCATTCCAAGAAAAGAAATCTGATCTTTCAGGAAAGACGCTACAACGACTTCATTAGCCGCATTGACTATACACGGCATGTTACCCCCCTGATGTAAAGCTTCATAAGCCAAAGCCAAATTCCGGAAGCGTTTTGTATCAGGAGCCTCGAAAGTCAGGCTGTTACATTTCAAGAAATCCAGACGGTCGAAAGAAGAACGGACACGTTGAGGATATGAAAAGGCGTACTGGATAGGCAAACGCATATCGGGTACTCCCAACTGTGCTTTCACGGCACCGTCTTCAAATTCCACCATCGAATGAATGACCGATTGGGGGTGAACTACCACTTCTATTTGATCTGGACGCACACCAAACAACCATTTAGCTTCGATTACTTCGAAACCTTTATTCATCATTGAAGCCGAATCAATTGTTATCTTAGCTCCCATACTCCAATTGGGATGCTTCAACGCTTGTTCCTTCGTAACATATTGCAACTGATCCATTGTAAACGTACGGAAAGGGCCACCCGATGCTGTAAGAATCACCTTTTCCAAAGGATTATTCATTTCCAAACACTGGAAGATAGCCGAATGCTCTGAATCGACAGGCAAGATAGGCGTATGATATTCATTGGCCAAAGCATTTATCAGCTCACCGGCAACAACCATCGTTTCTTTATTGGCAAGCGCTATAATCTTACCTGCACGAATAGCACTCATAGTCGGACGTAATCCGGCATACCCCATCATTGCAGTCAGTACAATGTCGATGGGCTGCGACTCAACAACCTGACAAATGGCTTCCGAACCAGCATAAACCTTTATAGGCAGATCAGATAAAGCCTCCTTAAGTTGCAAATATTTATCTTCATTGGCTATCACGACAGCTTCAGGATGAAACTTCCGTGCCTGCTCAATCAGTAAATCCACTTTATTATTAGCAGTCAATGCATAAGCTTCATATAAATCGGGATGCTCTTCTATGACTTGTAATGCCTGTGTCCCGATAGAGCCCGTAGAACCTAATATTGCGATTTGTTTTTTCATATATCAAAATACAACGTATTTTTCAGGATTAGTCGGATTTCCTTTATGCCATAATTCAAAATGTAAATGAGGCTGGTCACCATCTTCAGCCGACTTTCCGACCAGCGCAATTACTTCCCCGCCTTTTACTTTCTCACCTTCATGCTTCATCAGAGAACCGCAGTGTTTATACACAGAAACGAAGTTTTGCGGATGCTGTATCTGAATGACATAACCCCATTCTGCTGTATAAGCAGCCATAATAACAGTACCGTCTAAAGCAGCAAGAATACTTTCATTGGGGCTCGCAGTAAGATCGATACCAAAGTGGCGCTTTTCCGGATTGAAACCAGCTGACATAACTCCACGTAAAGGACGATAAAATATCAGTCCAGCAGCATCACGCACATCTGTAACGGCAGTCAGATTATATCTTTCCTTCTCTTCATATTGCTTGCGAAACTCATCTTCTTCTTTCGAACGTTCCATCAGTTTCTCTGCACGAAGATTAGTCAGCGAATCAATGGACTGAACCGTATCGGCCTTTACCTGCCCGCTCAATATATCCTGTATATTCATGACATACCGGCTCTGACGTTCAAGTGCAGCCTGTAATGAATCTGCCCGCAATGCATTAGTCACAATCTGAGAACGAACCTCACTGTTCATATATCCCGGAAGGTAATTTCGTAACGGGGTAAATGCGATAATAGCAGCGGCTATCAAGAAAATAACCGTACAAGCCGACAACAAGACAGACAGACCATTCAGCTTAGACACATGAATGCCTACTACCTCCTCCAAGGTATTTTCATTGATAATCGTCAGTTTATATTTAAACTTGATATTATGCCAAAAAGCCTTACGTCCTCTTCTTGTCTTTCTCATTGTTCTTTTCTTATTCTAATAACCCTTCCGGTATGTCAACTTTCAGGATTCTTTGTTCTTTATCCAAATCGACGATAAATTCTTCGTGAGCAGGAAGTAACAATTCCTCACCATCCTTCTCTATCACAAACAAAACATTCATCGTAGAATCGTCAACAGCAACAATTTCTCCCAAATTACCATGATGTACATCCTCAACACGGAATCCTGTAAAGAAATTCCACGAAGTAATCTCTTCCTGATCGTCCATATATTTCTTCGGGAAATATACCTCCACATTCGTCAGCATACGTGCGCGTTCAGCAGTATCAATTCCCTCGAACTTTATTAAGGCTACATCGTCGGAACGGAAACGATACTCTTCAATAAAGAACGGTACCAATATTCCATCCAACAACAAAACCAGATAATCACAATCCACACGGTCGAAAATATCATCGGTAAAGGTAAAAGAAACCTCTCCCTTTATCCCGTGAGGCTTATTAATTATTCCTATCTTATATACTTCTTCTTTTCTAATCATACACTTACTCTATACGGGTAATACGAGCACCCAAAGCAGTCAGACGCTGCTCGATATTCTGATATCCCCGGTCTATCTGTTCAATGTTATGAATACGGCTGATGCCTTCTGCGCTCAAAGCTGCTATCAGCAAAGCTATTCCGGCACGTATATCAGGAGAAGTCATATTACCTCCACGCAAACGGAAATTATGATCATGACCGATAACAACAGCACGATGAGGATCACAAAGAATAATCTGTGCTCCCATATCAATCAGTTTATCGACAAAGAACAAACGACTTTCAAACATTTTCTGATGTATCAAAACACTACCCTTTGCCTGAGTAGCGACCACAAGCATTACACTCAGCAAGTCAGGAGTCAGTCCCGGCCACGGAGCATCAGCTATTGTCATGATCGAACCATCAATAAACGATTCAATCTCATAATGATCCTGCTGAGGAATAAAAATATCATCACCTCGTTGTTCCAGACGAATTCCTAAACGGCGGAAACTATCCGGAATAATACCCAGGTTCTCGTACGATACGTTCTTAATCGTAACCTCGCTGGATGTCATGGCCGCCATACCGATATAGCTTCCTACTTCAATCATATCTGGCAATACATGGTGTGTACAACCTTTAAGGCTTTTCACTCCTTCGATAGTCAGCAGATTGGATGCAATACCCGATATCTTGGCTCCCATGCGATTCAACATCTTACACAATTGTTGCAAGTAAGGTTCGCATGCTGCATTATAAATAGTCGTTTTTCCTTCAGCCAACACAGCTGCCATTACGATATTTGCAGTACCTGTTACCGAAGCCTCATCAAGCAGCATATATGTACCTTTCAACTGACTGGAAGTAATCGTAAAGACTCCCTTTGCCGCATCATAATTGAATGATGCTCCCAATTTCTGAATACCCAAGAAATGCGTATCCAGTCGGCGACGACCAATCTTATCCCCACCCGGTTTAGCAATCATCGCCCGTCCGAAACGTGCCACCAAAGGTCCGACAAGCATGACCGAGCCACGCAAACGTGAGCAACGAGTAAGGAACTCTTCGCTTTCAAGGTAGGAAAGATTCACATCATCTGCCTGAAAAGAATAAGTATCTACACTTTTTTTAGACACTTTTACACCCATATCGCGAAGTAACTGAATCAGGTTGTTCACATCCAATATATTCGGGATATTACTGATTGTCACTTCTTCGTCAGTCAATAATGTAGCACAAACCACTTGCAAGACTTCATTCTTTGCACCTTGCGGAACAATCTCACCATGCAGTTTATACCCGCCTTCGATTACAAATGATGCCATAGTACCGGTTATTTAAGATTAATATTTTCTTTTTTGCTGATTATTATTATTTGCCTGTCGACGGCGCGGAGCAAATGTGCGCTGTTCTACCAGACGGAAATCTTCGGCCGACAGCTTAATCTTTCCTCCCGACAGTTCACACAAATCATCCAGAATCTTCTGATCTTCCACCCCATCCTTATTCCAGTTCTGATAATCTTTTTTCATATGATTGGCTATCAGTTTCAGCAACTGATTTCTTTCTTCTCCTTCCGGATAATCGACAGCAATCTTGATCATATCCTGAACAAAACGGCCATAGTGACGATAACGGATATTGTTCTGAGAATAAGGAATACGATCAGGCTTTACTTCCAGGCTTTCTTTTTTCACGATATCCACCGGATAATCGATATCAAGCTTAAAGTCGGCCATAATAGCCAAATGATCCCACAGCTTATGATTGAAGTCGGCCACATCTCGCAAATGAGGAAACATGCCTCCCATGATATTTACAATAGTATTGGCACAACGCTGGCGTTCTTCACGATCTTCAATCGTCAGTGCGTAATCCACCATGTTCTGCACGCTTCTTCCATATTCGGGAAGAGGTAATTTTCGTTGTTGGGTATTATATTCCATATCTATTTTATCGCAGTTTTTCCTGTTTTACAAAAGTTTCTTGGGAGTAGAAGCAACGAACTCTTTCAGATAGAAAGGTTCAAAGTAAGCTACATCCTTGAAATCCTTTTCGGCCATGGCACGTTCGGCAAGCGGGAACATCCATTTTGCCAGCGGATGAATATTTTCAAGAAAATGAGCATTAGGATGCGTGATTTTCTCACGGCACTTAGCCGCTCCGTTTCCAAAGAAATAAACCGGATGCTCTGCCAGGAATTCTGCATACGAATTTTCATCAATAATATCAGCTCCGATTTCACGTTTAACCTTCAATGCACGATCGTATATAGCAGCATATACTTCCATACGGCGAGCATCAATCATCGGACACAACAAAGCATCTTCCGGCAAATCTTCGTAAAGCAATACCGGAACAGTCATTACTGCCGGAGTAGGGATGCCAATCAACGGAATATTGCGCCCATAACAAATACCTTTTGCCATCGACACACCGATTCTCAATCCTGTATACGAACCCGGTCCGCAACTAACAGCTACAGCATCCAAAGGAATGGCATGATTATCGATAAACGACAAAGCCTCATCCACAAAAACGCCCAATACCACAGCATGTGAGGGACCCTTAAAGTCCTCTTTCGAGAAGATAGAAGTTCCATCCTGACTTACAGAAACAGAACATACTTCCGTTGAAGTTTCAATATGTAAAATGCACGACATAAATTAATTCCTTATTATATAGACTGCAAATATACACTTTTATTTGCACTCACTTCCCATTAAGCCAGTGTTTTTTAGAACCGTTAATAAAAGAAGAAAAGCTTTACTAAAAAACGTCGGCACATTCTCAGGAAAACGTCGGCACGTTTTTCAAAAACATCGGCACGTTTTCCTATCACTCTGCCCGAAGAATTTACCTCATCAACGAAAAAGCCTCTCTCTACTTTTCCGATTCACAGCTTTTTCCTAACTTTGCACGATAAAAAACAGAATATTATGATACAATCAATGACCGGATACGGCAAAGCAACAGCCACATTCGGAGATAAGAAGATCAACGTAGAAATAAAATCGTTGAATAGTAAGGCAATGGACTTGTCGACACGTATTGCTCCATTGTATCGCGAAAAAGAAATGGAAATCCGTAACCTTATTACCAAGACACTGGAACGTGGTAAGGTAGATTTCTGTATCTGGATTGAAAAAGACGCCGCCGAAACGGCTACTCCCATTAATGCTGCACTGGTAGAAAACTATTACAATCAAATAAAGGCCATTTCCGACAACTGTCACATTCCCGTACCGGAAGACTGGTTTGCGACTCTGCTTCGCATGCCGGACGTACTGACCCGGGTAGATATTCAAGAGTTGTCAGACGAAGAATGGACAGTTGCCAGCAAGGCAATTGAGGAAGCCTTGCAACATTTAGTAGATTTCCGCAAGCAGGAAGGAGCTGCATTGGAAAAGAAATTTACCGAAAAAGTAGACAATATAGAACGCCTGCTGAAATCAATCGAGCCTTACGAAAAAGAGCGTGTAACAAAGATACGTGAACGAATTACTGATGCGTTAGAAAAAACAATCAGTGTAGACTATGACAAGAACCGCCTGGAGCAGGAATTGATTTACTATATTGAGAAACTGGATATAAACGAAGAAAAGCAACGCCTTGCCAACCACTTGAAATACTTCCGCGAAACAATGGCAGGAGGTCACGGACAAGGTAAGAAGCTGGGATTCATCGCTCAGGAAATGGGACGTGAAATCAACACTACAGGCAGCAAATCAAATCATGCTGAAATGCAAAACATCGTGGTTCAGATGAAAGACGAACTGGAACAAATCAAGGAACAAGTTTTAAATGTAATGTAATATTAACGCATTGAAGAGCGAAAAAGAAGGGATGCCATCTGATTCCGATTGCCCTTACCTTCTTGTTTCGCTCTTCGTGTTTTTCATTCTAAGTTATGGGAAAACTGATAATCTTTTCTGCACCGTCAGGATCAGGCAAATCTACTATCATCAATTACCTGCTTACGCAAAACCTGAATCTGGCCTTTTCTATTTCGGCAACCAGCCGCCCGCCTCGAGGAACAGAACAGAACGGAGTTGAGTATTTTTTTCTTACTCCAGAAGAGTTTAAGCAACGTATTGCCAACAATGAATTTCTGGAATATGAAGAAGTCTATACCGACCGTTTTTACGGCACACTAAAAGCACAGGTAGAGAAGCAGTTGGAAGCCGGTCAGAACGTAATATTCGATGTAGACGTAGTAGGCGGATGCAATATAAAAAAATTCTATGGTGAACGTGCATTATCGGTATTTATCCAGCCACCTTCTGTCGAAGAACTGCGCAAACGATTGAACGGACGCGGTACCGATACTCCCGAAGTAATAGAAAGTCGAATCGCCAAAGCTGAATTCGAACTAAGCTATGCAAACAGATTCGACGTTGTAATAGTAAACGATGATCTGGAAACAGCTAAAGCTGAAGCCCTGAAAGTCATCAGCGATTTTCTGAAAAAATAATCCATACTTCAATTTATGGCTAAAGATCCTAAAAAACTTCTGCGTACCATGATGATTGTCAGTATTATCATCGGACTGGTCGCTCTGGCTGTGGCCGTAGTTGCCGCTGCCATGAAAGAATACATTATTGCCGCAGCAATGCTCATCGTTGCCGGCTGGCAAGTTATAAACTATCTAAAATGGAAGAAATGCCTGTAAAGACAGGAATATTCGGAGGCACATTCAATCCGATTCATGTCGGTCATCTTGCATTGGCAAACTATTTGTGTGAATATGGGGGGCTGGATGAAATCTGGTTTCTGGTTTCTCCCCAAAATCCGTTCAAACAAAACGTGGAGTTACTCGACGATAAAATACGGCTGGAAATGGTACAAGCTGCTGTTTCCGGCTATCCACGTTTCCAAGCCTCAGACTTTGAATTCAACTTGCCACGTCCTTCTTATACAGTCGATACCCTGAACAAATTGGCTGACACCTACCCGGACAGAGAGTTTACACTTATCATCGGAGCGGACAACTGGGCTGCATTCGACCGTTGGAAATCACCCGAAGAAATCATCCGCAAACATTTTATCATTGTATATCCACGACCAGGCTACAACATACAGACAGACTTACTTCCGCCTCATGTAAAAGTCGTAGATACGCCCCGTCTGGAAATCAGCTCAACATTTATCCGGCAAGCTGTCAGCGAAGGAAAAGACATACGCTACTTCTTGCATCCAGAAGTATTCCGTATTATTGTTGAAAAAGAATTATACCAAAAGAAATGAAAAAATCTAAATTGTATATTCTCTCTTTGAGTGCATGCCTGTTGTTGGGAGCTACAAACAGTGCCGAAGCTAAAATCTTTGAGAGGAAAAAGAAAAAAGCAAAAACAGAACAAGCAGCCGTACCTGTCAACAGAGCGACAAACGGATTGAAACCTTATGCCAGCGTCATCACTTCAAATGCAAAAAGTTCACACGGATTTCTCACTGTGCATAAGGTAAACGACATTTACTTCCTCGAAATTCCCGATTCTATATTAAACCGTGACATTCTGATTGTGAACCGAATCAGCAAAGCTCCAACCTCTCGACAGAAATCACGCGTCGGTTACCCGGGAGATATTTTAGGTAGCAAGGTTATCCGTTTTGAGAACAAGGATAATAAACGACTTCTGGTACGTGAATACTCTTACCGTGAACGAGCCGAAGATAAGGAAGGCATGTATCAATCTGTACTTAATTCAAACATACAGCCTATTGTAGCCAATTTCAATCTTGAAGCTATCAGAAAGGACTCACTCAGTCGTAGCTATGTAATCAATATCAGTACTTTTCTAATCAAAGAAAATCCATTATTTTCTTTTGATGCCGACAGTAAAGAATACATCGGATTACTGAACATGGCCGGAGAAGGAACATACGTCGATACGCTAAAAGCTTTTCCACAAAACATTGAAATCTCTACCACAGTTACTTACCAAAGCAAAAAAAGCGTAAGCAATGTAGGTTTCTTAGAGACTGGAAGTCCGCGTGTTCCTCTGACTTATGAGCTGAACAGTTCTATGGTTTTACTTCCTGAAACCCCGATGAAAGGTAGACTATTCGACCCGCGAGTAGGATATTTTACAGTAGGATACACTGATTACGACAGCAACCCGCAAGGCATTGAATACAAAAAACTCATTACACGCTGGCGTTTGGAGCCCAAAGACGAAGCTGCTTATCTACGTGGTGAACTCGTTGAGCCCAAGAAACCTATCGTAATTTATATCGATCCGGCTACTCCCAAGAAATGGGTACCATATCTGATACAAGGAGTAAACGACTGGCAGACAGCTTTCGAAAAGGCTGGATTCAAAAATGCGATTTACGCAAAGGAGGCACCTACCAACGACCCCTCGTGGAGTCTGGAGGATGCACGCCATTCGGCCATCGTTTACAAGCCCTCAGACATACCGAATGCAAGTGGCCCTCACATCAACGACCCGCGTTCCGGGGAGATATTGGAAACACATATCAACTGGTATCACAATGTCATGAGTCTGTTACGCGACTGGTATATGATTCAAGCTGGAACCATCGACGAAGCAGCACGCAAGATGCAGCTCGACGATGAATTGATGGGACAGCTCATCCGTTTCGTTTCTTCTCATGAAGTAGGCCATACACTGGGACTCCGACATAACTTTGGCTCTTCACATACTGTACCGGTCGAAAAATTACGCGACAAGGCATGGGTGGAAGCCAACGGACATACACCGTCTATCATGGACTACGCCCGGTTCAACTATGTTGCGCAGCCAGAAGACAGCATTACACGTGCAGGAATCTTTCCTCGCATAGGAAGGTATGACAAATGGTCTATAGAATGGGGATACCGATGGTTACCACAGTTCCAAAAACCGGAAGATGAAATTGCATTCTCCAATCAATCCATCATTGGGAAACTGAAAGAAGATATCCGTTATACATTTGGTACAGAATCGGATGCCAACGATCCCCGCAACCAAAGTGAGGACTTGGGCGATGACTCCATGCTGGCCAGTATGTATGGCATCAAAAACCTGAAACGAATTGTTCCTCAGATACTGGAATGGTCGTACGAGCCCAACAAATCATATGCCAGTGCCGGAGAGATATACAGTCAGGTAGTATCTCAGTTCAATCGCTATTTAGGACATGTGACCAAAAACGTCGCAGGAATTTACAGCAATCCCATTACGGTAGAACAATCAGACGAAGTAGCGCGCGAATTTGTTCCTGCCGATATACAGAAACGAGCTGTTACATTCCTCAACGAACAGTTGTTTACTACTCCTCAGTGGCTCATCAACCGCCAGTTGATAGAAAAGGCAAAGATACTTCCCGTAAATGTGATCTGTTCACTGCAGTCGGGGATTCTCACACGCCTCATCAGTAAAAGTACACTCGACAAAATGAGTGAAAACGAAACATTGAACGGAAAGAAAGCATATACCTCGGCACAAATGTTCAATGATTTGAAAAAAGTAATCTGGAGCAACCTTGGACAATCGGATATCTACAAACGCAACATGCAGAAAACATACGTAGAAAGCCTCATCAGCTTACTCGACAAGCCTGAAGCAGCCAGCAAAAATGCATCAGGAAAGCGACCTGCATATTCCGAAGCTCCGGCTATCGCTCACGGACAACTGCTGGAACTAAAACGTTTGGCAACTGGAGCAGCCGGTATGACAAGTGGTACAGCCAGAGGCCACTATCTGAACTTGGTTACTCTGATAGATAATGCGTTGAATGACAAATAAAGAACTCCGTTGTTACTCTATCTTTTCACAGATAAATGTAACAACTGAGCTTTTTTTAAATCCTTAGGAGTCACAATATCAGGATGTTCAAACGAGTTACAATCATCAATATTTTTCGAAGTCAGAATACGTCCCGAAACAGATTTAACCTGTACACCATCCAAGGATAAAGTAATATACTGCGATTCCTCCAAGTCAACATTCGACAAAGAGATATGAATTACTCCTGCCTTATCGCGCGAAGCCGTTGCACTAACCATCGGCACAATTCGGTCATCACGTACAATCTTACGTTCACACTGCATATATCTATAAGTAAATATGTAACCATTTAGTAGTTTTACATCGTTACATTTTCATACATCAGACTTCTTTGCAAACACACTAAGAAATCCCATTTACTTTGTTTACATGCAAAAAAGGATGTGTCTTAGCTTTCGCCAGACACATCCTTTATGCTGATCTAAAGATTTATCAATCTACATCACCTCGATCAATTATTCTTGAATCCATAACCATTGGTTATTTTACCCAATGATGTTTCCAAAATAGAGCTATGGAACGGTACGAAATAAATAGGAGCTTCTCCGTCTACAAATCCACGGAATACATAATCAGAGTAATCAGACTCGTAATCAAGAATATCCTTACCCCAGTTTACCATTGTATAGCCATCAGCTTCCAAAGCCTTAGCTTCGGCACTGCCCGGTTCAATGTGTTTAAACAGACCTTGAATTGCCAAATTTGTACCCGGATTTGCCGAATAAATTGATTTGCCGGTATATCCTTCCCAGTCATCAAATACACCACGCCATCCCGGATACATTACCGGATCTGTTTCATCGGTACATTGAGTAGTCAAGCGGTAACCATACTGTGCTTTAGCATCTACGCTCTTAGTCCATACATACAGTGAAATCGTATTGCCATTTTCGAATGTATAATAGCCTTTAGTCTTTAATCCGTTAACCATCGCAGCCAAATCAGCTTTCAGTTTCTTGATAGCTTCCGGCAACTTACCAGTACGGATCAAATCGTAACGGCGAAGACCTTCACCACCAAACTCCAGTTTACGCTCCTGCTGAATAGCTTCTTTGATACCACCCCATTTAGAAATGAAACCATCAAGATTAGCAAGTTCCGGAGTCGCAAACGCACGGTTATGAACTTCCGACAAGTACTGCTTAGCAGTCATTTCATCACCCAGTTCGGCTTTTACCTCTGCCAACATCAAGATAACATCCGACATACGTACAAATGGATTATTGATACCTGATTGACGCTGTTTTTCCCAACGTGGCTCCGGCTGACGGTTTTCATCCCATTTGTTATTGGCAATACCACCACCATTAGCCTGTGATCCCGGAATAAATGGTAAAAGCTTTTCTACTCCATTCTTTCCATCGGTACCTGTAACCGTACAAGTAACATCACGACGCATGTCATTCGGATCGAAATCACCATAGTAGTAAGTAGGATGGAAACGGCTCTGACCATAATTCTTACACGGATAGTTGTTCGAGCTACCAGCCGAACTTGGACGGCCGAAAGCATAAGGACGCTCTGTCTGAACTCCTCTGGTTTCAGGAATTTCATAAATACTTTCAGAAGAGAGTACTAAATTCTCATTCTGCTGGAACACGTACTGATAAGGATTTCCAAACGACTGACCATCAGAACCTTTTGCTCGAGGATCGACTGTACATAATGCTGCTGTACCTGGATTATCAACACAGTTCTGCAAATACGTTTCGGCTATTTCATAGAACTTCTTATAATCTGTACGTCTACCGTAAAATGCATTGTTTGCATCTACTGTATTCAACTTTTCAAAGCTCAGCACATTTCCATCCAGATCTTTATAGAAATCTGTTCCCAAATCAGTACGACGAGTAGAATAACCTCCTGCATACAGACACATACGACCGATTAATGCATCCACATAATTACGCGTCATCATACTTGCATCTGCGCCAACATTTTCGCCCAGATAATACATGTAAGGTTCAACTTGTATCAATTTGTTGATATGGTATTCATAAATCTGATCACGTGGAGTCAGACCTTCCGCAACTACACCAGGTACCAGATTATGAGGAACATCTCCCCAAAAACGGAGTAATTCATTATAAGCAGTAGCACGCAAAGCCACGGCCTGTCCGTACAAGTCTGTCATTTCTGTTACCGAGCCTGTTCCTGCTTCAATAGCCTTATAGGTATCAGTTTCCTCAATAGCATTACAAAGCGTATTACATGTAGCAATGATGCTATATAAAGCCGGCCATGCATTTACGCCATTATTTCCAGCCGAGTTAATATCAAAGTTGGATGTACCTCCATAATACAAATTTTCCGGGATATGACGTGCCTGTGCATCGTAACCTTCGGGATGCCGTTCTGAATCCGATCCGCAAACTACCAAATCGTAAAACAAGCCATTGGCATGAACATAGGCTTTTGCACGCCACTTTTCATAAGCTTCCATTAAGGCACCGCGAGCCGTTGAAACGTCTCCAAACACAAATTCCGGAGTAGCTTCAGATGGTGAAGACGTATCCAGAAAATCTTCACACGAAGTTATATTGAGCATTAAAAGTCCAACACCTAAATATGTATATAATAACTTTTTCATTGTCTTTTCATTGATTAGTTAACAGATTATTTAATTAGAATGTAATGTTTACACCAAATGTAAATGTTCTTGCACGAGGATAAGTACCATAGTCCATACCCAACAACGGATAGTTTCCTGTGTTGGCAGCAGTTGTACTCTTATCCGGATCAGCATTAACTTCAGGATCAATACCAGAATAACCTGTAATAGTAAACAAATTACCAGCAGTTGCATAAATACGTGCACGTTGCATACCAATCTTCTTTGTCCATTCTTTCGGGAAGGTATAACCAAGAGTTAATGTATTCAATCGCAAGAATGAAGCATTTTCTACGAAGGTTGACAAAACAGTACCATTTTCCATATAAGGAACACCGTATTTAGCACCAGCATTCAATGCATCCAATGCAGCCGGTTCTACAACAGGAACCAGTTCTCCATTCTGGATATCATAAATCTGGTAGCAGTCATTGATGAATTCCAGTTTATTGGCGCCTGCACCTGTATCCTTGTTACCATACATATTAATCAAAGAGTTAACATTGTATACATGACCACCTGCAGCCCATGCAAATCCTGCACTGAAGTCGATATCCTTCCATGTCATGTTCAAATTGAAACCACCGGTATGAGGATGAGTTATTTCACCTAAATCAGCAACATCTTCTGTATCTGCTACACCATTACCATCCAAGTCACGCAGTTTAACTGCTCCCGGGAATGCTTTCTGACCTTCCGGCAAATTATAGTGGTTAGGATAGTTACCAACCTGATTACCCAAGTCGGCTACACCTGGTTTCAACGTATACATCTGGGTTGCCGGATCGTAATTAAAATCGGCTGTTGTATAGAAACCGTCGCAGATGTAACCACGAATCAAGCCAACAGGTTTTCCTTCACGGAACTCATAGTCGTAAGTCGGAGTTGTAGCACTGGAAGCCCACTGAGAACCATATTGTGCAATGATATTATCAGCCAGTTCATCGATGTTGTTATGGTTATAGTTATAAGTTGCAGAAATACCTAATGTAAAGTCTTTGGTACGGACGATATCATAGTTCAAAGCAATTTCAAAACCTTTATTCGAAGTTTGTCCGATATTCTGATATTGATATGAATAACCGGTTGTTTCATCAATAGGAATACACATCAACAAGTCTTTTGTTGTATTCCAGTAAGCATCAATGGTACCAGAAAGACGGTTGCCGAAGAAACCGAAATCCAAACCGATATTTCTTGAAATAGTTGTTTCCCATTTCAGATCAGGGTTAGAAAGCATACCACTGGGTTTGTAGCCTGAATAAGTCTGCCCGTTGAATGTCACAGTAGTAGATTCCCATGTTTCTCTCCAAAGACTGGCATCAATATTATCAGCCCCTGCCATACCATAAGACAAACGAAGCTTCAAATTATCCAGCCAGCTACGAGTACCTTCCATGAATGATTCATCAGAAAGACGCCAAGCAAATGCACCTGCCGGGAAATATCCCCAACGGTGGTTAGGAGCAAATTTAGAAGAACCATCGGCACGGAATGTAACAGTAAACAGATAACGATCCAACAATGAATAATTAGCACGTGCAAAGAATGAAACAGTCTTGTCGGGAGTACCAATTGAGTTACTGAATTTATCCTTTGCCAAAGTCTTGTCTGTTTGGTCAATCATACCGAAAGCCTGATCAAAATCGAATCCTTCGGGATATCCGTGACCTTCAATCTCTGTTGAGTTTGATTTAGAAACAATGGTTTCCTGACCTAACAGGAATGACAAGCTATGTTTGTCACCCAAGCCCTGAACCTGATAATTCAACGTATTTACGTTACGTAAATTATAGCCTTCGCTGCGAGTCAGCTTAGCCACTTTATGACCTTGAGTCAGACCGTTTTCATAATACTTAGTTTCACCCCAGTTACGACCGGCACCAACTTCAGCACGTAAAGTCAAACCTTCAATAATATCCCAAGACAAAGCAGCAATACCTCTGATTCTTTGTTTTCTCGCAATATTCTGGACATCGTTTGTCCAGTCAACCGGACTTCCGTAAGAAGCATCTACATTATCAGCACCTAAACCAAATCCACCAAATGCTTCAGGATCTCCCAAAGGATTATCGATAGGACGCCAGCGGTATGCACCTGACAATAAAGAACCTTTACCGTTTGTTGAAGATTCTTTTCCAGTAGTCTGATCTTCAGAATAACGAACATCAACATCCAACTTCAAGTTTTTCAACAGCTCCTGATTCAACTTCAATGATGTGTTGAAACGATTATAACCAGAATTAATCTTGATACCTTCATCATTCAGATAGTTGACATTCAATACAAATTTTGTTTTTTCGCTACCACCTGAAATTGAAAGGTTGTGTGTATGAGCAATGGCATTACGCAGCATATCGTCAGTCCAGTCGTGTACGCCCACGTTCGCGTAGTCAGCAAAATGATTTCCATAAGCAGCACCTAATCCAAAATATTTGGCTACGCCATCAGCGCTAACAGCACCACCTGTCTTTTCCAAGGCATCTGCATACCCCCACTGATATTTTACATAATCCTGAGCACTGAGCGGATCCAAGGTCTTGGCAGCAGCCTTGGTCTGTATATATCCATTATAAGTAACAGACAGCTTATCTGTCTTTGCTCCCTTTGTAGTAACCAAAATAACACCATTTGCACCACGTGCACCATAAATAGCAGTAGACGATGCATCTTTCAATACATCAATTGTTTCAATCTGGTCTGCAGGAATATCAGAAATAGAACTTACCGGAAACCCATCAACGATAAACAACGGATCGTTGCTCTGTGTAATAGAACCTCCACCGCGAACTCGAATGGAAACCTCCGCACCCGGACGACCATCCTGAGAAACAACTGACACACCGGCCAATTTACCTTGCAAAGCCTGAGATACATCCGAAACAGGGTTCGCTGTCAATGTTTCATTATTCACTGATGCAACAGAACCAGTCAAGTCACGTTTCTTTACAGTTCCATAACCAATAACAACAACTTCATCCAGTGCTTCTGTATCTTCTTTTAAGATAATGTTGAAAGAAGATTTACTTCCAACCGAAATAGACTGTGGTACATAACCTACATAGGTAATAGTAAGTACATCGGAATCTTTTACATCCTGAATGCTAAACTTACCATCGAAATCTGTAATAGTACCATTAGTAGTACCTTTCACCAATACATTTACACCAATCATAGGCTCACCGGCACTATCCTTAATAATACCAGTTATCTGTTTTCCTTGTGCAAATGCAAGTACACAGAGCATACTCAATAAAAATGTAGAATATACCCTTTTCAAAAGCAGTAGTCTGTTCATACGTGTTTTTAGTTTAGATAATAAATAAGGTTAATAGTTCTCATAAGAATTACAACATTTCAAAATTAGGAAAGATACGACTGATATAATTGATAAAAAATGGTTTTTTAGTGGTAAAAATTGGTTTTTAACAGTTCAGCGGCCCTTGTGAAGAACAATCTGGACTATTTCGCTGGGGGTAAACAAGCGAATATCTTTGCGCGACGTACCTATCCCATTGCTGATTATCACGGGAATTCCCTTGCTATTATATTTCAGGCCAGTAAGGAAACGATTACCGTATTTTGAGAAATGTGCAAAAGCGTATTTATGAAACAAACTGACCTGACCTCCATGTGTATGCCCTGCCAGCGCCAGATCGGTATTACTTACATCCACATCTTCAACATAATCAGGCGTGTGTGTCAGCATAATGACATAATCTTCCGGACGGAGAAACAAGGTAGGCGAAACTCCGTTTTTTGTCAAATCAAACGGATTGCGAATTCCACAAAGTAAAATATACTGGTTTCCCTTCCATATCGTATCTACTTGATGCTCGAGCAAGTGAATTCCTGTCCGTTGCATTTCTTGCCTGACAATTTCATAATTGGCATTATTCTCATGGTTACCCATTACCCCATAGGTACCATAAGGTGCGTGAAACTGCTGAAGCACATCAAAAAGTTCAGACAAATTTCCTCCATTCCTTCCCCGGTAATCTCCTCCTAACAGCAAAAGATCGGCATCGGTAGCCTGCAAGGCTTTCAACAAACTGGGAAGTCTTTTCTTTCCAAAGCGGCTCTCATAATGAAAGTCGGAAGCAAAAGCTATCCGAAATCCGTCAAAAGAATCAGGAAGCTGTGTGCTATATATGTCATATTTCTTTACACGTCCTATTCCATGATATTTCGACAGAGAAGCCGTGGCACACGAAGAGAGTAAAATCATGGCTGCCAAAAAAACAAGATAAATAATCTTTTTCATGGTATATAACTAAATCCTTAAACGAAAATAACACTTTTCTACCAGCCAAGCAAAGTGTCGGCAGAATTTTCTAACTTTGCACCATAAAATAAATTGGATTTATGGTAAAACAAAATTCTGCAAAAGCCTGGTTGCTGGCCAGCCGTCCCAAGACCCTGACAGCAGCTTCCATCCCAGTCATGCTGGGGTGTGCACTGGCTTCAATGTACGGACATTTTCAGCTTATTCCGGCTATATTATGCTTCTTATTCGCTTTTCTGATGCAGATAGATGCAAACTTTATCAATGACTTGTATGATTATCTGAAAGGTACTGACCGAGAAGACAGACTCGGACCGGAACGGGCCTGCGCACAAGGTTGGATTTCTTCGTCGGGTATGAAGAAAGGAATAGCCATAACGACTTTACTGGCTGCACTGGACGGGCTCTGCCTGCTCTGGTACGGTGGCTGGGAAATGATTCCGGTAGGCATTGCCTGCATTATTTTTGCCTTCTTATATACCGCCGGTCCTTATCCGCTTGCCTACCATGGCTGGGGGGACGTACTGGTTTTAGTATTTTTCGGATTTGTTCCCGTAGGATGTACTTTCTATATCATGGCACACAGTTGGAATACTTCTGTTACCATGGCTTCGCTTGCCTGTGGATTTGTGATAGATACGTTGCTGATGGTCAACAATTTCCGCGACAGGGAGCAGGATGCTATCAGCGGAAAGAAAACAATCGTTGTACGACTGGGAGCCCGTACCGGACTGATTCTATATTTTCTGCTGGGACTGGCTGCATGCTGGAGTTGTTTTTATTTTGTAACCGAGGGCAGACTATGGGCAGCTATCCTGCCACAGATTTATTTGTTGCTCCATATTTTTACCACCGTGAAAATGGCACGCATCAACCGAGGAAAGGAACTCAACGTCATTTTGGGAGAAACTTCAAGAAACATGTTGCTGTTCGGCATACTACTTACTGCCGGCCTGTTGCTCAACGCCTGATCATTATCAATTCTCACTTCTATGAACGGCAGAATCAAGGAACTCGATTTTTTAAAAAGCATATTCATCATTCTGATGATTATCTTTCATCTGGTATACATCGGCGATTCGTACCCATATGCCAAACAAGTGGTTTATACCTTCCACATGTCGGCATTTCTCATCATATCGGGATATCTGAATAATATAAACAAGGAAGCAAAAGCTTTCGGACGGAGCCTGCTCTGGATATTCATTCCGTATGTCTTCATGGAAGCCGGCTACGTGGTCATGTCGGCAGTTCTCCCCGTACGGGAGAAAGTGACCGAACTCTCTGCCGGACTTCTGCTGTATAAAGCTATCATTGCTCCCATGGGCCCCTACTGGTATCTGCATACACTGATACTCTGCAACGCCAGTTATTTCCTGATCTATAAGGTGACGGATAAGTGGAAAGGCATAATCCGTTTCATCATCTTGGGAATATTCCTGTATATTCTTTCCGAAGTACGATTGCTGACATTTGCCAATGCCATTTACTTCCTGGCAGGAGTGGCTATCCGGCAAAGTGGCCTTCCCATTATCCGTGTGTTCCAGCCCAGCTTTCTGTCGGTAGTCCCCCTCGTCATCTTATGCTGTTTTCCGGAGAACCTGAACCGCGGCACACTGGCAGGTGTAGCCATTACCTATTTGGTAATCAGTCTGTTGCTTGCAACTTACACCTATTTGCCGGAAAAAGTAAAAACACTTCTTCGTTATATCGGTAGTAATACACTGGTGATTCTTCTATTTTCGCCCGTATTTACCATTTTA
Source organism: Bacteroides sp. CAG:1076 (assembly GCA_000436795.1). GTDB lineage: Bacteria > Bacteroidota > Bacteroidia > Bacteroidales > Bacteroidaceae > Phocaeicola. Next base: position 4,569 of record HF993151.1, on the reverse strand, counting down.
TCGAAAGCCTACCTGCCGCTTTTTGCTTTCGATGCAACAGGTATTTGCTTTACGATTGTTTCTGTGATTTTTGTTATATCGGGGTGCTTTGGCGTAACTTATGTACTCGACCGCCTGCACATCTCACCTTATTTTTTAGGAAAGAAGCGGATGCTTCCTCCCTATCCTCCAGCCGACTAATCGCGTTCTATCAGTACAGTAGCATACGCCGAAATGCCTTCCTCACGACCGGTAAAGCCTAACTTTTCGGTCGTAGTCGCCTTTATGGACACATCCTCCGGATCTATATTCATGACATGAGCCAGCACTTCCTGCATTTCAGGTATACGAGCTTTCAGCTTCGGACGTTCGGCACAGACCGTCGCATCGATATTACCTACCCGATAACCTTTCGTAGCAATCAAATCGACTGTACGTGCCAGCAGAATCTTGCTGTCAATATCTTTAAACTCACCGGCATTATCGGGAAAATGATAGCCGATATCGCGCATGTTGGCGGCTCCCAGCAATGCATCACAAATAGCATGAATCAATACATCGGCATCCGAATGACCCAATAATCCCAATTCGTGCTCCAGCTTGATACCTCCCAGCCAAAGCTCACGCCCAACGACCAGCCGATGGACATCGAAACCAAATCCTACACGTATTTTCATCGTACGTAAAAATCAAGAACTTTTTCGTTTTCCAAATAACCTTCCAGGTGATTGTCTATATGCACCGGACCTACGCCAACCGGCGTTCCCGTAAACAGCATATCGCCAATTTTCAATGTACAGAACTGGCTGACGTATGCGATAATCTGATCTACCCGGAACAGCATATCCTGTGTATTTCCCTGCTGCACAGTCTTTCCGTCAATATCCAGATGGAAATTAATATGCTGAATGTCGGCAAATTTCTCCACAGGCACCCAGTCGCCTATGGCCGCCGAATTATCAAATCCCTTACACAGTTCCCAAGGTTTACCTTCGGCACGGAACTTACGCTGCAAATCGCGTGCGGTAAAGTCGATACCTACCGTAACGGCATCATAATAACGGTGTGCAAAACGCTCGGAAATATTCTTTCCCAAACGGTTAATGCGTACTACCAGTTCGGTCTCATAGTCTACCTGCTGGCAGAAGTCAGGAATAAAAAACGGCTTGCTGTCCTTCAGCAAGGCAGAGTCCGGCTTCATGAAGATGACCGGTTCTTGTGGCAATGGTTCGTCTGCATGCAATTCCTTGCAATGCAACGGATAGTTCATGCCGATAGCTATAATTTTCATGGAGAATTATTTCTTTATTGTTTCATTCAAACGATTGAACATCACTGCCAGATGAGCATAAAGTGATGTATTCTGTACTACAATATTTTCAGGAACCCGAATACGAAAAGGAGTAAAGTTCCAGATAGCCTTGATGCCTCCTGCAATCATCTTATCGGAAATCTCCTGGGCAATGGTAATGGGAACGGTCAGCACACCGATATTTACCCCATCTTGTTTCATGCGCTGCTCAAAGTCATCGGAATGATAAATGGGAATACCGTTGATTTTTGTTCCTACCAGTTCCGGATTAATATCGAAGGCTCCAACAATCTGAAGCCCGAAATGCGAAAGACCTGAGTCGCGCAGTAACGCCCCCCCCAGGCTACCAACCCCGAAAAGATACGCTCTGTGCATATTGGTAAATCCTAAAAAATCCTCAAGTACCTCAATCAGCAGGTCAATGTCATAGCCTACACGAGTACGTCCGGCAATATCTACATACGAAAGATCCTTGGCTATTTGCGAAGCGTCTATATTGATTTGCTTGGAAATCTGCGTGGAAGAAACATATTTCTCCCCTTTCTCTTTCATCAGCTTTGCATTCGAAAGATACCACGGCAGTCTACGTAAGGTAGGCTCCGGTATTTTATCCGTATTTTTACGAGTACGTATTGCCATTTTTTGCGCTTCTGTAAAGTTATGCCTTGTGCAAAATTAAGGTATTTATTCGGAAACGCACACAGAATATAGAAAAATGTACCTATCTTTGAGTCGGATTAAAATTAATTCACATGAAAAATAATGATTGGAAAGACCGACTGAACATTGTATATTCCACCAATCCGGACTTTAAGTACGACAACGGGGAAGAGGAAGAAATAGAAACGCTGGACAAAAAGCAGCAGAAACTTCGTGTATCAATAGAAAAAAAAGGACGTGGCGGAAAGACCGTTACTGTAATAACCGGCTTTGCTGGCAGCGAAGAAGACTTGAAAGAGCTGGGTAAGCTGCTAAAGACTAAATGTGGTGTAGGCGGATCGGTAAAAGAGGGAGATATCTTGATACAAGGAGAATTCCGTCAGCGTATTATCGATTTGCTGAAAGCGGAAGGTTATACACAGACTAAATAATATTCAGGTACACGCCCAACAAACAATATCAGCTGGGATTATAAGCAAGAAAGCAGGAGGTTTTTCTCTAACCGTCTGCAAGACTTCTAAAGTTTTTGTACAAATCTTCTAATTTTTTGTACAAATTTTCAAAAAACATCGCGATGTTTTTTCTCAAGACAGCGGCCTTCAGAATTTTTCTCCTTGAAAGTCACCAGCAAAAAATAAGCCCCTTTTATGACTACCCCGTGTGAAGAATGTGATAGTCATAAAAGGGGAAATTTTATTTTAACAGATCATTCAATAAAATTAGTTCTCTACTAAACTCATTTCATTCCATTTTTTTCTAATCTCCTTCCTAAATAAATAAGAAAATAGAATCTTCCACTACACAACGTAAGTAATAATATGAAAAATCAGCAAATAAAAAAGGCCAGCCGCCCCATTGGAGTTAGACTGACCTTTTAATTTATTTTTAAATAAATTTCTACAAAGGAGAAAATTATTCAGCACGCAAAGTGAAACGTTTGAAATCTGTAATAACCAATTCAGCATCAGCAGCTTTCAATACTTCAGCTACAGTCTTCTTCGGTTCCATAATGCTTTCCTGGTTCAACAGACAAACTTCTTTCAAGAATTTGCCCAGACGACCCTTAGCAATATTTTCAATCATAGCCTGAGGCAAGTTAGCAGCCTTTTCAGCAGCTACAGTTTCTTTAATTTCTTTAGCCTTAGCAACGTCTTCAGCTGTAATCCATCCCTTAGCCATATTGCTTTCCATATGCTCTTCGCTATCTACATGAGCAGGATTGATACCAGCTTTCTTCAAAGCAGCTTCTACAGCTTTCTGTACCTGTTCTGCCTTAGTCTTTTCAATAGCGACATTGATTTCTTCCTGTTTTACAGCTTCAGGAACACCTGCTTCGTCGATTGCAATCGGGTTCATTGCTGCAATCTGCATACAGATTTCGTGAGCAATCTTTTCGTCACAAACTTTATTGAAAGCAACGATTGTACAAAGCTGATTCTTGTTCATGTGGTTGTAAACAGCTGTGCAAGCACCAGAAACAAAGAAGTAGCCATCCAATTCAGTCTTTTCACCAGTGATACCGCTACGTTCAACGATAGCATCAGCAATTGTACCGCTACCCATCGGAAGAGCTTTTACTTCATCCAAAGTCTGACATTTGTTAGCGATAGCAGCATCCAGGATAGCCTGAGTCAAAGCAACGAAATCTGCATTTTTAGCAACGAAGTCTGTTTCACACTTCAAAGCGATCATAGCAGCATAGTCGCCAGTTGATTTTGCCAAAACACAACCTTCTGAAGTTTCACGATCAGAACGTTTTGCAGCAACAGCTTGTCCCTTCTTACGGATAATTTCTACTGCCTTGTCGAAATCGCCTTCAGATTCTGTCAAAGCGTTTTTACAATCCATCATACCAGCTCCGGTCATTTTACGGAGTTTGGTAATATCAGCCATACTTACAGCCATAGTAATTTCTTTTTATTGAGTTAATAAATAAATCTATATTAAAGCAAATGAGAGCTGAGAACAGAGAGTTGAGAATTGCCTTTATATAGTAACTCTCAACTTTCAACTCTCAACTCTCACTCTAAAGTATATTAAGCTTCTTCGTCTTTACCCATGAAAGCGGCAGCCTTTGCAGCATTAATAGCTTCTTCTTCTGCCTTATCCATACGAGCTTTAGTAGTTTTCTTCTTTGCAGCTTTCGGAGCATTTTCTCCAGCAGCTTCCATGTCTACTTTTTCAGCTTTTCTTTCTTCCAAACCTTCTGCCATTGCAGCGCAGCAAGCATCCAAGATAACTTCTACAGACTTAGTAGCGTCATCATTAGCAGGAATTACGAAATCTACGTTTGTAGGATCTGAGTTTGTATCAACGATAGCAAATACAGGAATACCCAAACGATTAGCTTCGCGAACTGCGATATTTTCTTTCAATACGTCTACAACGAACAAAGCAGACGGCAGACGAGTCAAATCAGCGATAGAACCCAAGTTCTTTTCCAATTTAGCACGCTGACGAGAAATCTGAAGAATTTCTCTCTTTGACAAGTTTGAATAAGTACCATCGTTAGTCAACTTATCGATAGTAGCCATTTTCTTCACAGCCTTACGGATAGTCGGGAAGTTAGTCAACATACCACCCGGCCAACGCTCGATTACATAAGGCATGTTTACAGA
>HF993150.1 GCA_000436795.1 Bacteroides sp. CAG:1076 | reverse complement strand
TTTAACTTTTAATCTTTCGGTAAAAATTTACCGAAGTATTGCTATAAGAGAATCGAGTTTTAATAATAGTCTTTCTATTTCTTCATTTTCCGCTATAGCTGCTAAAGGTATCATACCCAAAAAGAATAACAGACAAAAGAGAGTTTTCATATGCATTTTTTGATTATCAATTAAACAATGAACAAAGATATAACCTTTATTTCTAACCACACGATATAAATTTAATTAAGTTACGGCTTGATATAACATCATATCTACTACAAGTCATCTGTACATTTCCTTTCAGACTACATGGTTTCAAAAAGATAATAAAAACAACATGTAGAACAGTCCCCCAACAAGGTTATCTACAAAAGATTCCAATATTACCAAATTTTATTACTTTTCGGTTTGCTCCTCGGGCCAGTTCACCAGATAAAGCGTTTCAGTAGCACGGGTAAAGGCAGTATACAGCCAGCGGTAATAATCGGGGGTAAGCATCTCCTCCGTCATATATCCCTGATCGACGAACACACGCTGCCACTGGCCACCCTGGGCCTTATGGCATGTTACGGCATAGGCGTATTTCACCTGAAGCGCATTATACCATGAATCCTCCTTTATCTTTTTCATCCGTTCACGTTTTACGGTAATGTCACTGTAGTCTTCTTGTACAGCCTGAAACAATCTCTCACTTTCCTCTCGTGTAAGAGCAGGAGCATCCGAATGCAAGGTATCCAGCAAAATCTTTACATCGAGTTCCAGATCGTTGTAATCGGGGAAGCATAAGGTGACATCGGCAAAACGGAAACCATACATTTCGTGCGTACGACGTACCCGACGTACTACTGCAATATCTCCATTAGCTATGAAATCCAGCTCCTTGCAATCTGTCCCCCAATAATAATTGTTTTTGGCAACCATCAGCAGGTCGCCGGTATTCAGTTCATCCTCTCTATATAATATGGTATTGCGGATGCCTTTATTATATAGGTTAGCACGCTTGTTTGAACGGCAAATAATCATCGTTTCATCCATGCCTGCCTTGTCATAACATTCATTGATGGTATCTATCAATTCACTTCCTGAAATAATCCGAATATCAGGAAAACCGTTTACCTTTATCTGTGGCAACGAAAAGAAATCTTCTTCAGCAATATATCGTCTGAGGAAAGTTGCATTATACAAAATGCCGGAATCCTGTTCCTGACGAACGACCTGTGTCAGACAATGTTCTGTAACCTCCAGCCCGTACCCTTCCAGCATGGAAGCCGACAGAGCAGGACTTTCCTCCTCTCCCACAGGAGGTAACTGTGCCGTATCACCTATCAGCATCAGCCGACAACCTTGTCCGGCATACACATACTGAATCAAGTCATCCAACAGACGTCCGGTACCAAACATTCCCCCTGACAACCCTTCATTAGCTATCATCGAGGCTTCGTCGACGATGAACAATGTATGCTGGTGCAAGTTCGCATTCATTACAAAATTATCCAACTCGTTGGAAAATGTTCGCTGACGATAAATCTTACGATGAATGGTATAAGCAGGATGTCCTGCATAATGAGAAAAGACTTTCGCCGCACGTCCGGTCGGAGCAAGTAGTACGCACTTCTGTTTCAACTGGTCGAGCGTCTTGACC
>HF993149.1 GCA_000436795.1 Bacteroides sp. CAG:1076 | reverse complement strand
CGACGCGAATAATATGCAGGACTGCCAGGTTAATTCGTATATCAGTTATCACTTTCATGTTATCTTGCTTTGTTTTACATCTGCAAAGGTAAAGGCTTTTTCGAAACAAACAAATAAAATGAAAGATTTTTTCGACGAAAAATAATTATTAGTAAGTTCCAAGGCGAATTTTATATCCAAATTCTTTTTATAGAGCCCTTATCATCACTTTTGTTTTAAAAAGAGTAAGCAGAAAAGAAGAAACCTCCTCATTTCAATAAATCATTTTTTATTTGTACCTTTGGCGAAAATTCATTCATTTAAAACTATTATAAAAAAGAGTATGGAAAACAAATACATCACCGTAGCATACCGATTGTATGCTATTGCTGACGGTAACAAAGAATTGCTGGAAGAAGCAACTGTAGAACATCCGTTCCAGTTTATTTCAGGTATCGGATATACACTCGATAAATTTGAAAAAGAAATCACAGCACTGAGTAAAGGAGACAACTTCAACTTTACAATTCCTTGTGCAGAAGCATACGGAGAGCGCAATGAAGATAATGTTCGTCAGGTTTCTAAATCTATGTTCTGTGATCCTGACGGCAACTTCGACAGCGAAAACATCTTCCCGGGTAACATCATCATGCTGAATGATGCAGAAGGACATCAGTTCTATGCGAATGTAGGTGAAGTAACAGAAGATAAAGTTGTACTTGACCTTAACCATCCTCATGCAGGAAAGGACCTGATTTTTGAAGGAACTGTTACAGAAATGCGTCCGGCTACCAATAAAGAAATAGAAGGAATGGTAAACATGATGAGCGGAGAAGGATGCGGTTGCGGATGTGACAGCTGCGGTGGAGGCTGCGGCGACCACGAGCATCATCACCACGACGACGGATGTTGCGGAGGTGGATGCGGACATTGTCATTAATAAATTCAGTCCATATCACGAAAAGTACAATGTCGATGTTATCGTACATTGTACTTTTCATAAACATTTTTCCATTATGATATTTATCGCCGATAGCGGATCGACCAAAACAGATTGGTGCTACGGTACAGAAATAGCTAATTGCAAAATTGTTCAGACGGAAGGAATCAATCCATTCCATCAGCCGGAAGAAAAAATACAATCTATCATTTATAATGAACTTCTTCCACAACTTGAAACTCCAATCCAACGTTGCACAGCTATTTATTTTTATGGTGCCGGATGTTTACCACCAAAAACTGAAAGCATTACGCGGGTATTACAAAATACGTTTCCAGAAGCTGATATTTTTATAGAAACAGACTTGCTGGGAGCTGCACGCGCCTTATGTAAAAATGAGGCAGGAATAGCCTGTATCCTCGGAACGGGTTCCAACTCATGCCTATATGATGGAAAGACAATCATACAGAATATTCCCCCGTTAGGATATATTTTAGGAGATGAAGGTAGTGGGGCTTACTTAGGAAAACGTTTTATCAGTGACTGCCTGAAGGGACAATTGCCTGAAATATTACGGGACGGTCTACAGGAAAAGTTCGACCTTACTATTCCTGAGATATTGGATAAAGTCTATCGACAGCCACAAGCCAACCGTTTTCTTGCTTCTTTTACACCTTATATATATGAGCATAGAAGAATGACACAGGTACATGCTTTTCTATTAGACTGTTTCGGAGAGTTCTTCCGCCGCAATGTCCTGATGTATCCGCAGATATTTCCGGTTTCTTTTGTCGGCTCCATTGCATGGTACTTTCACGAAGAACTGGAAGAGTCTGCACATTCTTTTAATATACCACTTGGAATTTTTATAAAGAATCCTATAGACGAGTTGACTCGTTATCACTTTCAATTATCAGAATATTGATAAAATAAAAAAGGGAATCTTCCCAGACTCCCAATCTTCATTAACCTTAAATCTAATACCATGAAAAACACAATGCAAAGATAGAGATTATATGTTATATAACACAATAAGAGCAAAGGAAAAGCCTGCATATTAGCTTTATTTAACAAATAAATCTTTTATATACAAAACGGGTTAAAATTATTTGCTTATTAAACAGACAAAATATAACTTTGTTGAAATATTTTTAAGCACACACCATACATACATCAAATAAGTAAAGAATACAATATTAAGTTTAACCTATTATAATTTAGTTATGGAGAATTATACAAATAATATGGTACGCTACAATAGCATAATAAAGGCATGTGTCCTTATAGGGGAATTATGTATTTGTAGCGGATTATTCTATATTTTTTACCTATGGGCAATTTATAAGGGAAAATATACAGAGTTAACGGCCACATTACCTCAAGTATTAATCATCATTATATTGTGTTATCTGATATGCAGCATTCAAGGCGGAGTTATCTTACACCTGCGTAAAATATATCCCTGTCAGATAATCATGCGTGTATTCCGTAACGTTTTTTATTTCTCAATATTGGGAGGAGCAGTATTAAGTGTAGGAAAGTTCATGAATATATATTCGATGTTTTTTCCAGCCTACATTTCCACCTTATTTCTTTTACTAAGCCTTTTCCGACTTACATTTAGAAATGTACTAAAACATTTCCGCAGTCAAGGGAAAAACGTACGCTATGTTGTGTTAGTGGGCAGTACATCCAATAATATTGAAATGTATCATGAGCTATCGGACGACCCGTCTACGGGGTATAGAGTAAATGGATATTTTGATGATAAGCCTAATCCTGAAATGCCATCACAATGTCAATATTTAGGACAACCGGAGGACGTACAAAATTACCTGAAAAAAAACTCATATATACATTATCTATTTTGCTGTCTTCCCTCACGCCGTAGCGATATAATCGTGCCGATAATCAACTATTGCGAAAACCACTTAGTACATTTCTACAGTGTGCCGAACTTGCATAATTACCTGCATAATCGGATATATTTTAACATGATGGGAAATGTTCCTTATCTTAGTCTACGCCAAGACCCATTAAGCCGCACCGAAAATAGATTTCTGAAACGTACATTCGACATTGTTTTCTCCCTGTTATTCCTGTGCACGCTGTTCCCGATTATCTTAATCATTGTTACTATCGTAACCAAACTGACGATGCCAGGTCCAATCTTCTTCCGACAGAAACGCAACGGACTGAATGATAAAGAATTTTATTGCTATAAGTTCCGTTCGATGAAAGTCAACAAGGAGGCAGATACTTTGCAGGCAACCAAAGACGATCCCCGCAAAACCCGCTGGGGAAATATCATGCGAAAGACAAACATCGACGAGCTGCCCCAGTTTATCAATGTTCTGCTTGGCGATATGAGTATAGTAGGACCACGTCCTCACATGCTGAAGCATACGGAAGAATATTCCAAACTGATAAACAAATACATGGTACGCCACTTTGTCAAGCCAGGTATTACAGGCTGGAGTCAGGTAACCGGCTACCGAGGTGAAACAAAGGAGCTGAAAGATATGGAAGGACGTGTAATTGGCGACATCTGGTACATTGAACACTGGAGTTTCTGGCTGGATATTTACATCATCTACAAGACCGTCAGAAATGCAATCCATGGTGAGAAAAATGCTTATTAATTTAATATAGCGATACAATAACGGCAGAGATTATCTGAGAAAAAGATATTCTCTGCCGTTGTTTTTATTCGGTTACAACCATTTGGAAACCCTCTCTTCTGTCAGTTTCCACAGCTCTTTTGCCTGTCGGTGATGAAGATACTTATCCGACAAAGGCTTCGGGTGACAACTGACATTCAGTGTCCCGCTCCGCTTACCTGCTTCTTCGTCCAGCAACAGGCTGACGGCTGTAGCAGCTCCTTGACGAGGCGTACGGATAAAGGGGCGGAAAAGAATATCCGTCAAAGGATCGAACCACATGTGCATGGTGATAATGTCCGTCGATACAATACCCGGATCGGCAGCATTGACTACGATTCCCCGCTCCCTGACACGAGCTGCCAGTTCCAGCGTAAAGAGAGTCAGAGCCAGTTTCGTATTACTATAAATAGGGATACGCCAGAAACCACCTTTTCTGCCGCGCTGAAAAAAATCAGGAAAATCCAACCTGCCGATGGCATACGTACAGGAAACCATATTCACAATACGGCTCCCCGCTTCCATCAGCGGCAAAAGCTTGCGCGTCAACAGATAGGGGCCGACATAATTCACGCTGACGGTTCGTTCTAACCCGTCTTCCGTAATATGAAGTCCCGTTTCCATCGTTCCCGCATTATTCATCAGCAAGGTAATCTGTTCACCCCGTTCCACCATCTTCCGGGCGAAAGATGCGACCGAAGTTAGTGAAGCCAGATCGATAAACTGCACCTCTATATCCGCATTGCCTGTTTCCGACATAAGCAGATTCCGTTTTTCCTCTGCCCGCGACAGATTACAACACGCCATTATCACCTTATAACCAGCCGATGCTACCGCACGAGTTATCTCTGTACCCATACCTCCATCGGCACCCGTTATCACCGCCAGTTTCTTTTCCATCTTATCCCTTGCTTTCTATACGTTCGATTTCCTTTTTAATACAAGGAGGAAGCTCCTCTTTCAGATGTTGATGGCACGCCATATCAATGGTATACATGCGGGCAATACAATAGTTGCTGTGCTTACAGCTACAGCGCGCATTTTCTTCTTCACGCATACGATTTACAAAACCCGGCTCGTTGAGTAACGCACGCCCCATTTGTACAGCCTCGAATCCATCGTTCAAGACCTCATCGATTTTTTCACGGGCAACCAGTCCGCCCACATACACCAGCGGCATATCCAGTGCCTTCCGGAACTTCAATGCATCTTCCAGAAAATAAGCCTCGCGGAAAGGCACAGCAGGTATCATCCATTTCCCCACCAGACGTACGCCATACTTCAGCCACCAGCAGGTCATGTAGTGCGTCATGGTACGGATTGGCATTTCTCCTCTCATCACATACATCGGAGCCTTGCTCACGAAACCTCCGCTCAAGACCAGCGCATGAGCACCTGACTGCTGCAGCCGATGTGCCACCTGCAGCGATTCTTCCAGTTCCATGCCTCCCCGAAATCCGTCGCGCATGTTCATCTTTACCAATACTGCCATGTCTGTTCCTGCCGCTTTCATCACCTCCTCCATCACCATGTCCATGAACTTCATCCGGTTTTCCAGCGAACCGCCAAACTGATCCTTACGGTGATTGGTAGCAGGAGAAAGAAACTGGCTGATAAGATAACCATGTCCGGCATGAATTTCCACGGCATCGAATCCGGATTCACGTGCCAGACGGACGGCTTGTCCGTATGCCCGTGCCATTTCGGGCAGTTCGTCCGCACGAAGTCCCCGCACAAAGGTAGGCGAATAAAGATTGAATCCGCTGCTTGCCCCTACAGGCAGACAGCCACAGATACTCTTGTGCGACATGTTGCCGCAATGTCCTAACTGGATACTTGCCGCTGCTCCCTCGGCATGGACAGCATCTGTCAGCCGACGCAAACCGGGTACAATCTCCGGACGCATCCACAACTGGCGGTCGAACGACAAGCCGCTTCGGGTAACTGCCGCATAAGCGACCGTCGTCATGCCAACGCCACCTGCCGCTACCGAGCGATGATACTCGAGCAACTGCTCGGAAGGTTTGTTGCCGGGGCACATACTTTCGAAAGCCGCCGAACGGATGGTACGGTTACGCAGTGTCAGCGTTCCCAGTCGGACCGGAGTAAATAGTTTTGAATCCATAATAATCAGTTAAAAAGTTAACACTGCAAGCAATCCGGCCTTATCTTTTCCATAGAAAAGGCGCTCACTTGCCACGCCCGGAAAAGATACATCCGGCAGCGTTCTAATATATATAAGGTATAATACGTTTTCTGTTTCCAACTGCCTTCTCGCCAAATTCCTCGCAGTAACGCTTGTAAATGGCATCGGCACGCGGTACCAGGTTGGCAGCCGTCCACCAGACAAACACCCATGCGGCAGGCGAACCTGTCAGCAGAGCGAAGCCAATCCATTCTATCAACTCACCCAGATAATTGGCAGAAGTCACATAGCGGTAAAAGCCTTTCTGCGGCAAATAATGTTTCGTATCGCCGGGTTTACGAAGGTGACGGATGACATAATCGGAATGCAGGTTGATTCCCATTCCAAGTACAAACAATGCCAAACCAATCCATGGCAGAGAATGCATCCAGAACTCACTGCCGTCCGCATACAAGCCATCGGGAGGATAACGGAACAGACTTGCCGTAAGCAACATGCCATTCAGTATATTAAATACTACTCCCATGGCAACAATGGCAACCGGCATACGACTTTTGCCTCTCATTAACAACGGGAAAACAAACGAACGCTGAAAATAATGCAACAAAAACAAAAAGGCAAATGCAGCCTGTGGAGCCCATATCCCCACTCCACTGCACACCCACCCGTACAGCATGACAATAAATGCCGGTACTTCCATCAACATCCAGGCTAACTTGTTGGGAAGAGAAACTCCCCACGAGGCTGTCCGGAACATACCATATCCTGCCTTTACAAAATAAAGCGCTACAAAAACTACCACACCAGCTACCGACATGGCATATAAAAGGAATTGATACGTTTCATGACTCATAAGCTCCAATTTTATGAAAACAACCAAAATTACAAAAAAACAAGACAACTCAAGTAGTACGAAAACCATAAAAAATCCCCTTTTTCTCCTATTATCCTCTTCGTAAATCATACGATACAAATAAGGTAAAAAGAGAAAAAGGGGAAAAGCTGCCTGTCATTCCACCAGAGCGTCAATATGTTTCCGGAAAAACGTCAGCAGAAAAAAAATTTTTTTGTACAAATTCTCAGAAAATTTGTACAAAAAATCCTGTACGTATCAGCACGCCTTGAAACTCATGTCCAGACCTTTTACAGAATGCGTCAGGGCACCTACCGAAATGAAGTCGACACCGCACTCGGCATAGTCGCGCAACGTATCAAACGTGATACCGCCCGATGACTCAAGCTCTACACGTCCGTTCACCATTTCTACCGCCTTACGAGTATCTGCCGGCGTAAAGTTATCAAGCATGATACGGTCTACACCACCCAAATCGAGCACCTGCTGCAATTCATCAAAGTTGCGTACTTCGATTTCTATCTTCAAGTCCTTGCCTTTTGCCTTACAGTATTCACGTGCACGGGTGATAGCCTTGTCAATGCCCCCGGCAAAGTCAACATGATTATCTTTCAGCAGAATCATATCGAACAGACCGATACGGTGATTTACGCCGCCGCCAATCTTAACTGCCATCTTTTCGAGCACACGCATACCCGGAGTTGTTTTACGGGTATCGAGTACGCGAGTCTTGGTTCCCTTCAGACGCTCTACGTAACGGTGTGTCATGGTAGCGATACCACTCATACGCTGCATGATGTTCAGCATCAGGCGTTCAGTCTGAAGCAAAGACTGCACTTTACCTTCTACGACCATTGCTACGTCGCCCGGCTTTACGTGTGCGCCATCGTTAATGAAAACCTCCACCTTCAGTTCCGGGTCGAAACGGCGGAAAACTTCCTTTGCCACCTCGATGCCGGCAAGAATACCTTCTTCCTTAATCAAGAGTTTCGATTTTCCCATAGCATCGGCAGGAATACACGACAAGGTGGTATGGTCGCCGTCACCAATATCTTCTGCAAACGACAAATCAATCAGACGATCGATTAAATCCTTAACTACTTTTTCGTCCATCTTTATTTATGATTTTAAATATGTTTTCTTACTGGCAAAGGTAAGGATAATCCTTATCTTTGCAAAAAGATTAAATTAAAACAAGACAGAAAATGAAATTTACGTTACTTGTTGTCGGACGGACAGTAGAAAAACATTACATCACCGCCATAAACGATTACGCGGAGCGTACGAAACATTATATCTCTTTCGACATAGGAGTCATCCCAGAGCTCAAGAATACCAAAAGCCTGAGCATGGAACAGCAAAAAGAAAAAGAAGGAGAACTGATTCTGAAAGCCTTACAACCGGGCGACGTACCCGTTTTGCTTGATGAACACGGCAAGGAATTCCGCTCCGTCGAATTTGCCTCATGGATAGAACGCAAGATGCATACGGTAAACAAACGGCTGGTATTCATCATCGGAGGCCCCTACGGATTTTCGCCTGCCGTATATGCCGCTGCTCAGGAAAAGATATCTTTGTCGAAAATGACCTTCTCACATCAGATGATCCGGCTGATATTTGTAGAACAACTTTATCGTGCCATGACAATTCTGAACAACGGTCCGTACCATCACGAATAAAAAAATATCGCACAAACGGCAAGTCTTTCATTCAGGCTTGCTGTTCGTGCGGCAATATTATCTTTCCAACAACCGGACAGCAGGCCTTTTCATTTGCCTGATCAGGGTCTTGGTTTCAGCATCTACCCGATACGATTCAGTTATTTTCTGCAACGTTTTATTGTATGTAAAGTCGTCCAGCGTATTCTGTTTCAAATAATTCATAGTAAGCTCAGGAAATTTTACAAAGCAAACCGACAATGCCCATGCTACGGCCATCTTTACATAATATCCGTCGTGCCGGATAGCATCGTATTCTTTCAGTAGTTGTCCGATATGCTCCTCGTCGATGAAAAGCTGCATACTCATCACTACCCCGAAGCGAATCTCGTATTCTCCCTGTGCATGCATCCAGTCTACCAGGTAGTTCCACAAGCGGTCTTTATTGTCGCTTATAAACTTTTTTCCTCCCCCGAACTTAAATGTATCACACACCGACCAGCTGTTTATAATCCATACAAAGCAAGTTACACGATGTAAATAGTATTCCACATCATCATCGGGCTTGATACATCCCAACACCATTCCCTGTAACATACGCTCTTCCATATAAAACGTATCGGCCGTAAGCAGATATTCTTCCCAGTTTGTATGGGAAATCTGTACTGCAAGTTTACGAAGTTCAGGAATTCTGATTCCTAAAACATGCTCTACACCGGGATTTAAACTTTCGGCAAATGCTCTATTTGCTCCCTCCGCCAGACGTAACAAATGTTCTTTGATTGTCAGGTCGTCCAATCGGTATTCTTCCATTTCTATATACCATTAAAAACAAATTTTCCGCAAAGTTAAAAACAACTGTACCTACTACTAGGTATTTAACAACTTTTTTTTACCAACTAATGGGTATTGATGCCCCAAAGCAGGTATTCTACCTTTGCCTTTGTTAAAAATAAACAAAAGGAAAGAACAAATGAAAAGTAAAATGTTTCTATTTTCACTTTGTTTCGCAGCAGTAAGCACGCATGCTTCTGCAGTAAACGAAGTTGAAAAAGCATGCGGCAACAACGGCAGCACGGTAAAGGAATCGAGAACCCCAAAGCGTTCCATTCTGAAAACCGAGAAAGACAGTAAAGGGTTAACCATTGGAGGATACGGAGAGGCTGTATACAGTCATAACTTTTACTCCGACAAATATATCCGCTACACAGCCAAAGACCCGAGCGTTTACAAAGGACAATCGCACGGACGCTTCGACTTACCTCATGTGGTACTTTTTCTGAATTATAATTTCGGACACGGATGGACAATGGGTAGTGAGATAGAATTTGAACATGGAGGAACCGAAAGTGCTGTCGAAATAGAAGAAGAGGAAGCGGGTGAATACGAAAGTGAAGTGGAACGTGGCGGAGAAGTAGCATTGGAACAGTTCTGGATCCAGAAGTCTATTTGCCCGGAGTTCAATATCAGGCTGGGACACATCATCGTTCCGGTGGGAGTAACAAACCAGCATCATCTGCCGACTGAGTTTTTCGGAGTTTATCGTCCTGAGGGAGAAAATACCATCCTCCCCTGTACTTGGCATGAAACAGGCATCAGCTTGTGGGGACAGACTGGCAACTGGCGCTATGAAGTATTACTGGTTCCGGGACTGGATTCTGACCGCTTTAATCGTCTGAACTGGATACAAGGCGGTGCCGGCAGCCCGTACGAATTTAAAATAGGCAATTCTGTAGCCGGAGCTTTCCGCATAGACAACTATTCTGTCAAGGGACTGCGCTTGTCTGTCAGCGGCTATGCAGGTAATTCATTCAACAATTCACTGAACGACTACAAGGACAGCGAAAAGTATAAAGACATAAAAGGTACAGTCTTGATTGGTGCCTTCGACTTTAATTACAACGACCATAACTGGATTGTCCGTGGCAATTTCGATTACGGCCATCTGAGTGATGCCGACAAGATTACGGAGGTCAACAAAAAGATGAGCAATAACTCCCCTTCACCTCAGCAGAACGTGGCCGAAGCTGCCATTGCTGCCGGTATTGAAGCAGGCTACAATGTTTTCTCCCAAATCAGGAAACTAAACGAAAAAGGACAGAAACTGTATGTCTTTGGACGCTACGACTATTACGATTCCATGTATAAAACCAGTACTCCTATTTACAGATTCTGCGGACGTAACCGCCTTGCTGCCGGACTGAACTACTATCCTATTCATGATATCGTCATTAAAGGAGAATACTCCATCGGACTGATGCGAAATCCTTATAATAATGAACCGTCCGTATCGGTAGGAGTAGCCTATGCAGGACTATTCACTAAATAAATTCAAGCGAAACAAGTATTAAAATAATATCAACAAAAAAAATCAATAAACATGAACAAGTTTTTTAAATTACCTCTCTGCCTGGTCATGACTGCCGTGATGGGCACTGCTATGATTTCGTGTAGCGACAACAACAGTGGGAACAACAATTCCAACGGACTTTCAGATGAAGAACAAACTCTGAAAGAAGTTATCATTCCCTATGTAGACAATACAATTATCGCCACGTACAAAGCAATGGCAGACGAAGCCATATTAATGAGTGACGCTTGTACGAAAGCAAAGGAAACCTATCTGAATGGAGATAAGAAAAAGGCTACAGAGTATGTAGCCGAAGCATGTGAACACTGGACCGAATCACGAAAAGCATGGGAATTGAGCGAAGCTTTTCTATTTGGTGCGGCAGGAGATTATAACATCGACCCACATATTGACTCGTGGCCTCTTGATCAGGTTGCTCTGGATAATCTGCTGAATAACCAGAAGATGATGGATGCCATAGGAACCGGCGACTTTGATTACATCACAAGCAATCTGGGATATGGGCTTCTGGGCTATCATGCACTGGAATATATCTTGTTCCAACTGACTGATGACTCTCATCGCGAGCCAAGAAACTTCGAAAAGACATACAGCTACAGCGGACAAGTAGTAAATATAACCAACAATCACATGATTTACATGGCAGGAGTAGCTCAGGATTTGCGCAACCAGTGTATTCGGCTGGAAGCATCTTGGGCAGGAATAGGTAACGTTACGACACAAAAACAGGAGATTCTTGCAGATACGGAACAGGAGCCGACCTTCGATTACGGTACAAGCATGAAGACAGCCGGACAGGGAGGAAGCAAATATACCAGCTATACCGTCGCTGCACAAGAATTGATTCAAGGATGTATCGACATCGTAGATGAGGTTTGTACGCAGAAAATCGGCCGCCCTAACTCAGGTCAGACAGCCGACGACAAGAATTATATCGAATCTCCCTACGCATTAAATTCGGTTGTCGATTTTACAGACAATATTAAAAGCGTAAAAAATGCATACGAGGGCATCGGATACGACGGAAAAAACAACTCGACTTCTGTCAGTGCTTACATTGCTACCGTCGACCCGACTACCGATACAGAAGTAAAGACCTTGATCGACGAATCTATTACCAAGATACAGGCCATACCGGAACCTTTTGCCAAAAACGCAACTGGAGCACAAGCCAATGCAGCCATCGAATCATTAACTAAATTGTCGGCTGCACTAAACAAGGCAAACAAAGCTCTTTTAAAATAATCAGGAGAATTTCTCTTTAAAAACAGCCCAACAGTTCAAGACAGCCATCTCGGAACAAAAAGTTATTTCCATATAGAACCGACTGATCCAAGATGGCTGTTGCAACTGGAAAGCGATCTACATTTACTGCAATATGAAGACAAAATTTTTTCATCTGATACATTCTTTATGCATTATCAGTGTCCTGACAGCATGCAGCGACAATGAGAATCAGACTACAACACCAGATTCCCCTGGCAATAGCGAAAAGCCGGAATGGTACTATGCCGGAGGACAATTAGGGACCTCCTATCTTACCACCTCGAATGCTTTCGAACAGCCGACCGAGCCCGTCGAATCAAGCGAAGAAATGAGCCAGCGGTTTAAGAATGGAGAGCAACTGTTTGAAAAAATGTATATGAACAATCACTCCGGAGTTCGCAAAGGACTGGGCCCGGCTTATGTACGGAGTTCATGTATTCATTGCCATCCCGGCTACGGACATGGTAAGCGTAATGCCTCAGGTGCCTTTCAAACGACAACAATCGGGAACGGATGTCTGCTGGTTGTCTACAATCCTGATACCGATGGATATGTAAGCTGGCTGACCGGAATGCCACAGGGACATGCCACCCAGCCCTTCAAAGCCCCGCTGGACGAAAGCAAAGTCATTATCGAATGGAAAAAATATACCGACGAGTGGGGCAACAAGTTTCCCGATGGTGAGAGTTACGATTTGGAATATCCTGAGGTGACTCTCGCTCCAGACGCGGTCTATGCCAAAAACAAAGGTATCATCAGCAGTCTGGGTAATTATAAAGTCCTGCTGGAATCTACTATCGGCATTTACGGTACCGGCTTGCTGGATGCCATCAGCGACGAAGATTTGAAAGCACAATATGCTCAAGAAGAGCAAGATGGTTACATGCAAAACGGCTTGAACGAGGCTTTTTTCAAAAACGGAGAATGGGTAAAGCAATACAGCAACACCAAGGTTACAGATGTCAATCCGGACTTTGCCGACAAAGGAGAGCTCCATCCGTTCAGATTTACGTATGCCTTGAGCCGCGGACCGCTGCAAGATGCAGCAGGAGCCAATGCCATGTGGAACATCACCAATGTAACTCGCAGCAACCGCCGCTATCATTATCTCGACACTTACTTTGCCAACGCAGAGGGAGAAGACAAGACAGTATATGGAGGAAGTTCGTGGGTAAAGGCTTCTGCCAACGACCCGGAAGTACAAGCCGGCTATCAGGCCTATATTGAAGAAGCCGATCCCAAGAAAAATCACCCGACGTGGCACGCCAATGACTATTCGGACAAGGAACAAGTGGCAAAGGCTATTGCTTCCTACCTGACGTCCAAGGAACTGGATGTAGAGATGGACGATGAAGATTTCATCGATTTCATGGTATGGCACCGGGGACTTGCTGTTCCTGCTGTGCGCAACATCGACGATGCTGATGTCAGAAAGGGAAAAGAACTCTTCGCACAGATAGGATGTGCATATTGTCATCGTCCGTCATGGAAAACGGGAGATGATACTTTTTACGACCCGAACGGATTTTTTGCCAAGGGAGACAACCGCCTTCCCCGGTATCCGAACCAGACAATCTGGCCTTATTCCGATCTGGTTCAACATAAACTTCACATGGAAAACGATATCCGCACCGGCTGGTGCCGTACCACTCCTCTTTGGGGACGCGGACTGCATCAGATGTGTACGGGTTCCTCTACCTCCGACCGTTTGCACGACAACCGTGCACGAAACGTCATCGAAGCAATCATGTGGCATGGAAATAAAAAGAGCGACGCCCGCATGACTGTAGAAAAATTCCGTAATCTCTCGAAAGAAGAGCGTGATGCCATCGTGAAATTCATTGATTCCATCTAAAAACATGGTCCGGCTTTTCCAGCAAAGGAAATAACCGCATCCGGAAAGACGGCGAGAATATTTATCATTTACTGCAGATTACACTGGACTATACAGGCCTGACTGCCCCCGATAGTCGAAAAGGATAGCAAATTTATGACCTGACAAATTTGTGTAATCTGTGGTAAATGTTTACTTTAGTCCTTTATCTTTACGACACGTAAAACAGCATACAGAATGACAAATACATTAAAGAAAATAACCTTTTCCCTATGGGGAATTCTCATTCTTATCATGGCAGCCGCAACAATTGCCGGAAAACTGTACGGAACAAAAGTTGCCGAGACCTATATTTACAGTTCGCCTTTTTTTATTGGGCTTTGGATAGCAGCAACCATACTCTCTCTTACCTACATCTGCAAGCGCCATCTCGAAAGAAGAAAAGCCACTTGTGCCCTACATCTGGCATTCATTCTTATATTATCGGGAGCACTGACTACACATCTTTGGGGAATACAGGGAAGCGTCCACCTGCGACAAGGAGCCAATCCGGTGACAACATTCACCACAAACGACGGACAGACAGCAGACTTTCCTTTTGGCGTATCACTAAAACAGTTTGAACTGGCCTATTATCAAGGGACATTTGCTCCGATGGATTTCGTCAGTATACTAAACATTCACGACGGTGATACGACACTGACAGGAAAAGTTTCCATGAATCACATCTATACTTACCGACACTACCGTTTCTATCAGTCGGCATACGATGCAGACCAGCAAGGAAGCACTTTATCGGTC
The DNA here is from genome assembly GCA_000436795.1 of Bacteroides sp. CAG:1076. GTDB lineage: Bacteria > Bacteroidota > Bacteroidia > Bacteroidales > Bacteroidaceae > Phocaeicola. The sequence continues at coordinate 33,165 of HF993149.1, read as the reverse complement.
ACTTGCGACCCTTACGGCATTGCACTCACTTATACCGGATATGTTGCGATGCTGCTGGCATTCATCGGATTCTTTTTCGACAGACACAGTTACTTCCGCAAGCTGCTTCACCACCCGAGCCTGAAACGAACGGTGGCTTGCCTGCTGTTGCTTATCGGCAGTGTCGCAGCACTTGAAGCATCTATACCTCCAACCCTGCCTAAAGAAACAGCCGGCAAGTTTGGGAAACTCTACGTATATTACAACAACCGTATCTGTCCCCTGCAAACACTCGCCAAGGAATTTACGACCAAACTTTACGGTCGCCCGACTTACAAAGGCTTTACTTCCGAACAAGTTCTGACCGGATGGCTCTTCTATTATGAGCAATGGAAACAGGAACCCGTCATTCTCATCAAGGACAAAAATGTACAAAACATACTGGGAGTGAAAGGAAAATATGCTTGTCTTGCCGATTTTGCAAATTCCACCGGCTATAAGCTCGACCAAATCTCATATGCTGAAATTACAGCCAAAGAATTACGTGCCATAGAAGAAGCCAACGAAAAATTCAACCTGATAAGTATGGCTTGCAACGGCAGCCTCTTCAAGCTCTATCCGTTCCGTGAAAAAAATGAAAAACAGCCGGTATGGTACTCGTTAACCGACGAGTTGCCCGTATCTATCCCCCACGAACAATGGGCTTTTATCCGCTACAGCATGAATCTGCTTGCCGAAAAGACTGCTCACCAAGAATATGAAGCCATTGATACACTCATCGAGAAAACCAGGATATACCAGAAGAAAGAAGCACGGGGATTCCTGCCTTCGGATGCACAATTTCGTGCCGAAATACAATATAACGAAATGGATTTTACCCGTCCGCTTGCCATGCTCTGCCTGACCGTCGGCATCCTCTCCTATCTCTACTACTGCCGGAGAATGATAAGCCGACGCAACTGGAATATCTCAACCGGCAAACTGCTGCTTGCCGGACTCGGAATTGCAGGCATATACCTTCTGATACTTATCGGGCTTCGAGGGTTCATCAGCGGACATCTGCCAATGTCGAACGGATACGAAACCATGCAGCTTATGTCCTTATGCAGTATTCTGCTCACTTTTTTCCTGTACCGGAAGTTTCAACTGGCTATTTCATTCGGCTATATCTTGTGCGGACTCACCCTGCTGGTCGCCATGCTTGGCGAAGCAAACCCACCTGTCACCCAACTTATGCCGGTGCTCGCCTCCCCTCTTTTAAGCATCCATGTAGTAACCATCATGCTATCGTACTCACTGCTGGCTTTTGTCATGCTGAACGGAATCACGGCAATTATCCTGAGCCACACACAGACAGACTGCGGCCAGCAGATTATCAGACTGCAAGTCATCAGCCAGCTCATCTTATATCCCGCCGTCTTCCTGCTGGCAACCGGTATCTTTATCGGAGCTGTATGGGCAAATGTTTCGTGGGGAAGATACTGGGGATGGGATCCTAAGGAAGTATGGGCACTCATCACCCTGCTGGTTTATGCCGCCGCCCTGCATCCGGCATCCCTATCTCCCTTCCGCCGGCCTCAGTTTTTCCATTGGTTTACCGTAATAGCCTTCTTCAGTGTACTGATTACTTACTTTGGAGTCAATTTCATAATGGGAGGCATGCACAGTTACGCCTGAGCCATCCTCCTTCTTCATCCCGATAAAAAGCAAAAAGAGGCTGATGCAATACAGCATCAGCCTCTTTCCTGTTCACCCACGCCAACGGGGTAACGCTAACTATTTCTATTTATTTTCATCAATAAACTTCTACTTTGCCAGCCAGTTCCTTACACTTGTCGCGCAAAGCATCCAGATCGCCGTCGTTCTTATCGTAGCATACTACGACTCCCATACGGCGGTTCAACTTGGTATAAGGCTTTCCGAAGATACGAAGGTAAGTATTAGGCTGCGAACAAACCAGTTCCTCTCCACGGTAACGCGGAGTTTCCTTGCTGGCAATAGGAGAAAGAATCACGGCACTTGCACCGATATGTTCCTGAGTAATACCCGGAATAGGAAGTCCCAGCACAGCATACAGATGAAGTTCGAACTCGTTCAGGTTCTGTGTATTGGCAAGTGTAACCATACCCGTATCATGCGGACGCGGAGAAAGTTCCGAGAAATAAACTCCGTTTTCATGACTCAAGAAAAATTCTACCCCCCACAAGCCGTAACCTGTAAGCGCTTCGGTAACCTTTGCCGCCATCTTCTGAGCCTCAGCAAGATGCTCGGGAGCGATATGAGCAGGCTGGAAACTTTCACGATAGTCGCCACCTTTCTGTACATGTCCGATTGGCGGGCAGAACAATGTCGGGCCATTTTTCTGAGTAACTGTCAGCAAAGTGATTTCACTGTCGAACTTGATAAACTCTTCTACGATGAGTTCTTTGATATCGCCGCGGCTGCCTTCACATCCGTACGCCCATGAATATTCCAAATCCTCAGGACCTTTGGCTACCGACTGTCCCTTACCTGACGATGACATCAGCGGTTTGATTACACACGGATAACCAATCTTTTCGGCTGCTTCTTTCAGTTCGTCCAATGATTTGGCATAATAATATTTTGCAGTCTTCAGTCCCAGTTCCTTAGCCGCAAGGTCGCGGATAGCCTTACGGTTCATTGTAAAGTTTACGGCACGGGCACTCGGCACAACCTGAATACCTTCTTTTTCCAGATGATAAAGACGTTCGGTACGGATAGCCTCAATCTCGGGTACGATAATATCGGGATGATATTTTTCTACCACACGGTCGAGTGCATCACCATCCAACATATTAAATACCTCACAAGCATCGGCCACCTGCATGGCGGGAGCACCTGCATACGAATCACATGCGATAATGTACTGTCCCAGACGTTGGGCAGCAATCACAAACTCTTTTCCTAATTCGCCGGAACCCAGCAAAAGTATTTTCTTAGTCATATCTTAACAGTTAATCCTATTTTCTTTTCAGCAAAGATAACGATTTCTGTTGATAGATTATACGAAGTATGATAAATAATAATAAAATCACTTTGCCGGCATATCAAGAGAAAGAATTATTTTTTGTACAAAAAATTTTGGTTTTTGTACAAAAAATAAAAAAACGTCCCGACAAATTTGAAGAAACGTGAGCACGAATAAAAAAAATCATGCCCGCGTTTCAAAAGAGTTGCGGGCATGATTACAAAATACTGGTTTACAGCATATGAAACTTGTTATTTGCCTATTTTCATTCCTTGCGTATTGAGTTCACCTATTCCACCTCTATGAAAAGAAGCCATTTGAGCTGTTCCGGTAAAATTTGCAGCACCTATGCCATTCACATCAGCATCAATCTCTTCGCAGTTGATGTTGACGTTTACTTCGCCGACGCCGCTCAGATTGAATTCCGCCTTACGGCAATGCAAGTCTTTCACATTGAATTCACCCACTCCGCGGAAATCCACATCCAAATCTTGTACATCTACCTTACCATCGATATTGAATGAGCCGACTCCGCTGAAGTCAAGTTGCTTCAAATCGGGAGCAGAAATACGGATTATGGTTCCGTTCTTATTGTTTTTCAGCTTTTTGATATAGCCGATTTTCAGTTTGTCACCTTCTACGCTGGTTGTTATATTTTTTACATGTCCTTCTTCCCCCTCTATGGAACACGAGAAATCGGACGCCTGTGTGAAATAAACCAGCCCCACACTTTTTATCTCAATAGAGGAAAACCCGGATACATTCCGTTTTTCTGTAATCTGCTCTCCCTTACCACCTGCCCAGACACAGGAAGTAAAACCGGTTGCCAAAATCAAGGCACCGATAAATCTTGTAAAAATTGTTTTCATAGTCATATTGTTTTTTAGAGCCACCAAATCGGACCTTGTATAAAGGAAGTATTAAACAAGAAGATAAATCCTACCACCAGTGAAATAAACCATACCAAGGTAAGAATCACTTTTGTAGTAGTAGACATCGGTTTCCATACGTTGAAGCTCTGCAATATGAGCTGCAAAAGCCCGATAATCGGAATACCCACGACAAACAGTCCGCATACCGACAGTCCGATGACCGCAGAAGAGGAAGAACCTATCAGGCTCCAGTCTACATCGGGCATGGAGTAATACAGCACAGCAGGTACGCTGGCAAGCATTCCTGTAGCCGCCATCAGCAAGGCAAACAGCACAACCAGTCCGGCAAGCAATACCGGTGTCAGGCAGATAGCCAACAGAACCAGAATAAACTTAATGATAAATCCGGCTATCTTGACAATAGCATTGCCCAACTGACGCAAAAAGGAACGGGGCTTTTCGGAATGTACATAATCGTTTACCTTATCGAAGCCTTCGGTTACGGTACGTCCTATATTCTCCATGTTGATAGGTTCACCGCGCATCTGCAGCTTTTCGGTAGCCGTCTTTGCCAGCGGAATGATAATCCAAGCTATCAGATAAGCCAAAATCAGTCCGTGAACAAAACAGCCGAGCACCAGCGCACCGATACGTATCAACGTCACATCCCAGCCAAAATAGGCAGAAAGTCCGGAAAGCACACCTCCTAATACACGGTCGTCGGGATTACGGAACAGCCGACGGGCAGGTCCATTGCTATAAGCATGCTGTTCTGTCTCTTTCTTTTCCTCATCGTCATCCGTATTCAAGTCCTCGGGATTTCCCATACGCGCAATGACCGCCTCTACCTGTTCCACCGTAATGACCTGCAATCCGGTACGGATATATTCATCAAACAGTTCGGCAATACGGGTTTCCATATCGCGTACAATCTCGTCGGCTCCTTCTTCCTTACGGAAATGATAACGGAGATTATTCAGATAATTATCAAGCAGGTTATAGGCATCGTCATCAATATGATAGACAGTACCACCCAGATTAACAGTCAGTGTTTTCTTCATGTGATTTAGAAATTAAAAGTTTTGTTCTTAAATGATTTACCGTATCCGACAATTCGTCCCAGGCCAACTGTAGTCCGGCCAGAAACTCCTCCCCCTTCGAGGTCAGACTATAATACTTCCGGGGAGGTCCCTGAGTAGATTCTACCCACTCATACGCAAGCAAATCGTCGTTCTTCAGGCGGGTAAGCAACGGATAAAGCGTACCTTCCACCACTATCAGCTTCGCCTCTTTCAAATTCAGAATAATATCTGAAGCATACGAAGGCTCACGATGCAGCAACAACAGGATGCAGTACTCAAGCATTCCTTTGCGCATTTGAGATTTTACGTTATCTACATTCATTTTAGTTCTCCTTATTTTGTATAGCACAAATATAGGCATTATATAAATACCTTGTATTACATAGTACTATCTATTTACAATATTTAACAAAATACAACCTGCTGTACAAAAAACGACGGCAGGAAAGCCCTATTTTTGTGAAATAACAAACTATTAAATACTCAAAACTATGTTTTTAATAAAAAAGCAACTACAGCCGACATTCCGCTGATAAACAAACTGGCATGGAATGTATTTCCCGAAACGTACAAGGATATCCTCAGCCACGAACAGATAGAATATATGATGGACTGGATGTATTCCATAGAGAACCTGCACAAGCAGATGGAGAAAGAAGGACACATTTATTATATAGCCTACGAGGAATGTGAAGCGGCAGGATATGTTTCTATCCGTCAGGAGGACAAGGATTTGTTTCACCTCGAAAAGATTTACGTCATCCCCTATTATCAGAAGTACCACCTGGGCAGACAGTTGTTTCAGCAAGCTATAAAAGGCATTAAAGAACTTCACCCGGCTCCGTGCCGCATGGAACTGAATGTAAACCGCAATAATCCGGCATTGGGATTTTACGAGCACATGGGAATGAAGAAAGTGCGTGAAGGTGATTTCCCGATCGGGAACGGTTATTACATGAACGATTATATTATGGGACTGGACATTTAAGGTCTATATCGAGGCAGACAGGCAGATGATCGCTGTAACCGCCGTGGTATTTCATGCCGTTGTAGGTACGGAAAGGCTTGTCGCCTCCATAATTTTCATCTTCTTCCAGCAGAAAAGGAAATGTAAGTATGCGGGCACGGTCGAACGAGGTCGTCAGGTTTCCTTTCAGTTCGAGGAAAGTACCGTTCAGAATGAGCTGGTCGAGGATGCCCCACTCGCCACGGTATCGGTACGTACCTCCCGGCTTACCGTTCATCAGATTATACAGGTTAAGGGAACTGATGTCCTTTCCAGGCTTTCCAGCGCCCAGTGTCTGACAAACAGAACGGCTCTCGGGATAGTCGTTGAAATCGCCCATTATAATAAGGTAGGGCGTTTTGCGAATTTTCATAACAGAATCTGCCGCATGACGCAACGTGCGTGCAGTAAGCAGACGGTAGGGTTCACTCTGTTTCTCGCCTCCCGAACGCGAAGGCATGTGACAGACAAAGACATCGAGCGTATCGCCGGAGAGTACCCGACCTGCCACATGCAGGATATCGCGGGTAGGCTTACGCTTCAGTTCGCGGGAGGGAATGCGGATATGCTGCTCAGCTATCAGCCGGAAAGAAGAAGGCTGGTACAGAAGTGCCACGTCAATTCCCCGTTCATCGGGCGAATCGGTCATCACATAGCGATAGGCTGCATCCCGAAGCGGAGAATATTTCACCAGCCCGTCCAGACAATATGCATTTTCCACTTCGCAAAGTCCGACCAGGTCGGGCACCTGTTCACCGCTGGCAGCCAGTATCACCTTGGCTATCCGGTTCAGCTTCTCCTGATAACGTTTCCAACTCCAGCCTCGGGTAGCGTGAGGAAGGTATTCGGAATCGTGCTTCAGCGAGTCATGACGACAGTCGAACAGATTCTCTACATTGTATTCCATAACACGAAGGGTTTGCTGTGCCCCACACTCAAAGGCTGTGAGGCAAACAGCAAACCCTAATAATATTTTTGAAAAGAGGCTCATTATGCCTTTGCAGGAATATGTGCCAGTACATCGCGCAAGTGACGCCAGAACTTATCGACTGTAGGGATAAGCATACGTTCGTCGGGTGAATGAACGCCACGGAGCGTAGGACCGAACGAAACCATATCGAGTGAAGGATATTTCTCGAGGAACAAACCACACTCCAGTCCGGCATGGATAGCTTTTATCTTCGGCTCTGTAGCGAAGAGGCGTTTATAGCTTTCTACGGCAATTTGCAGAACTTCTGAATTCGGGTTGGGCTTCCATCCCGGATAACCGTCGCCGGTTGTAACTTTCGCACCGCCAAGCAAAAAGGCAGAGGTTACCATCTGCGACATATCCTTGCGTGAAGAAAGGATGGAACTGCGCTGGCTGGTTACGACTACAATCTTGCCGTCGCGCTGCTTAACTGAAGCAAGGTTGGAAGAAGTTTCTACCAATCCGGGAATATCCTGACTCATGGCATACACGCCATTGTGTACGGCATAGATTGCATGAAGGAATTTCTTCATAGCCTCCTGCTCCATAACTTCCGCACAAGGACTCTCCGATTCCAGTTCCATAACGAGATTCGGTTCCGTTACAGTAAATTCATTTTCTACTTCCGACAAGTATATGTTCAAATCAACGCGTACAGATTCTTTATCTTTCATTGGGACAGCACAAACAGCATGTGCCTCGCGAGGAATGGCATTGTGCAGGTTACCTCCGTCTATCTCACACAGACGCAAGTCGTATTTCTGCATCAGCTGAACCAGAAAACGGTTCAACAGCTTGTTGGCATTGGCACGGTTCTTATTAATGTCATCGCCCGAATGTCCTCCTGTAAGGCCTTTTACAGCTACACGGAAGAAGAAATATCCTTCGGGAGCAGCCGTCATCGGACAAGGGAACTGTGCGGTAGTACCAGCTCCACCAGCACATCCGATAAACAATTCGCCTTCATCTTCCGAATCGAGGTTAATCAGAATGTCACCATTCATAAATCCTTCCTTCAAGGCAAAAGCACCTGTCAGTCCGGTTTCCTCGTCGACAGTAAACAGACACTGTATCGGTCCGTGCTCGATATCCTGTGATGCCAGTACGGCAAGCTGGGTAGCAATACCGATTCCGTTGTCGGCTCCCAGTGTAGTACCTTTCGCTTTCAACCACTCACCGTCAACATAAGTTTCTATCGGGTCGGTTTCGAAATTATGCTGCGTATCCTTATTCTTCTCACATACCATATCCATGTGCGACTGAAGGACAACAGTCTTCAGATTTTCCTTACCAGCTGAAGCCGGCTTCTCAATCAACACATTGCCAGCTTCGTCTGTTTTTGACGACAGACCGTGTTTCTTGGCAAACTCAAGCAGATATGCTCTTATTTTCTCTTCCTTTTTGGAAGGACGTGGCACCTGACAAACTTCTTCAAAATAATGGAAGACAATAGCAGGTTGCAAATCTTTTTTCTCCATAATAGTTTATTTATTTGTTCTATTATCCCTAAAAATAAGTTAAAAACACATATTAACGGGGCAAGTAGCCTCTTTTTTCCACACCGAAAAGAGTAAATCGGTGACAAAAGATTTATATTTGCACCACAAAATTAATAGAAATGCTCAAGACTATCCTTATAACAATGTTAATAGTTGCTATCTGCATAGCACTATTATCGGTAAAGATACTCTTTAAGAAAAACGGACGCTTTCCTAACACGCACGTCAGTGGAAGTAAAGCCATGAGAAAAAGAGGTATCGGATGTGTGCAGTCGCAGGACAGGGAGGCACAAATAGTGAACCCACATGCCATAGCAGAACGCAAACAAGCTGAAACGGAAACGGAAAAAACAATTAATAACTAAGATACTAAAACCATTATGAAAAGTATGAAGCATATCCTTAACGGATTTATCGCACTGGCTATGGTGCTGATGTTTACACAATGTACTGACAACAAGGCAAATGACAAAAGTACCTCAACTCCAGCTGTAGTGGGTGGTCCGGTAAACATGAAGATAGCTTATGTAGAAATCGATTCTCTGCTGACTAAATATCGTTACTGGAATGACCTGAACGAAATGATGATTCAGAAGGAAGAAAACATTCGTACTACACTGAACGAAAAGGCTAAGGAACTGGATCAGGAAATGAGAGAATTCCAGCGTAAACTGGAAAACAATGGTTTTGCCAGCCGCGAACGTGCAGAACAGGAAAATCTGCGTATCAGCCAGAAACAGCGTGACTTGCAGCAGTTGCAGGAAAAGCTGACAAGCGAACTGCAGGCAGAAAACCAGAAGATCAGCTTGCAATTGCGTGATTCTATCAATTCATTCCTGAAGACTTACAACAAAGATAAAGGCTATAGCCTGATTATCAGCAACACTGGTTTCGATAATCTGTTGTATGCTGATCCGGCATTCAATATTACTCAGGAAATCGTAGACGGACTGAATGCTCGTTACAATCCTGCATCAAGCAAGAAATAATTTTTAAAACCTTGTATTAATTCAAGCCCTGCCGCATTACAAAAAACGGCAGGGCTTTTTTTCTCTATAATAGAAACAATCACCCCATGCTCCCTCATCTCATCATATTTCCATCGGGTATCCTTCAAGTCTTATATTATCACAACTCATGACTCTTCAGAATAAAAGCCTTATATGTAACTAAAAAAAGCTCATTTTTTTTGTGTTTTTTCTTAGACATTCATTGAACATATCGGGAAATAAATTGTTTTAAATTATAAAAAGGAATAAGGTATTTATTTATATAGAAGGAGATTTTATGGAAACGTTTGCCGACTTAATATCGTCGCCCAGTCCCGTGTTAGTGGATGTTTTCGCAGAGTGGTGTATGCCTTGTAAAATAATGACCGGAATTTTAAAGAAAGTAAAGGAAATACAAGGTGATTCGCTGCGAATAATAAAAATAGATGTAGACAAGAATCAAAATATAGCGCAACATTATGCAATATCTTCCGTTCCAACACTTATGATTTTCAAGAACGGAAAACAGCTCTGGAGACAAAGCGGAGTAATAGAAGCTAATGAGCTAAACAAAATAATCGAAATGTTTAAGTAAAGCAAATATTCATTTTCACGTAGCACAAAAACTGGTCTTTTCCCGTAGTGAGGAGCAAACTTACCTCATTTCCTACGAAGAAAAGACCGTTTTTTTATCATAATCCCATATAGTCGTATACAAAGAATGCCGAACAGCCTGTTTTATATTTCAGGCTAATAGAATGCTATCCCAAAGTTCGTATCGCAGATATCTCTGTACACATACGTCAATGTTTAATCTTTTTCTTATATTCTGCAGCACGTTCTACCACCTCTCGTACAAAGTTGTACGTTTCAGTCCCTCTGAAATACCCATTTTTGCACACGGGATCTTGATAATACTCTTCATTGCTCTTCAACAAAATATAATGATCAACATGATGATCCCATAGATTACGGTTTCTGCCATACTTTTCGGCTAATGCCATCGCATCGGTTATATGACCGACTCCTGCATTATATGCTGCCAGCACGAACTTATTACGTTCCTCCTTGTCAGGCACTTTGGCAAATATTTCTTGCAGACGGGCAATATACTTTACTCCAGCTTTTATACTTTCCTCCGGATCACTCTCCTTGCCTGCCGGCATTCCCATGGCATGTGCCGTAGCAGGCATCAACTGCATCAGCCCACGTGCACCTGCCCATGATATAACATTGGGGTCGAAATTAGATTCCGTATACACAAGAGAAGCCAGCATCCGCCAGTCCCATCCTATTTCTTTGGCATATTTCCGGAACAAATCATCATAATGAGAGATTTTTCCATCCTTTACGGAAAGAATAGAACCATGAGTAGTACGCTTGTTCAATTCAAAATAACGCCGGGCACTTGCCTTAAACTCCGAAGAATTGATATTTTCCCGATGCCATTTATCGGCAGCCTCTGCAAGCAACACCGAAGTTTTCCGTACAGCCCACGATGAACGCTGGTCGAAACTGATAACCAGTCCGATATCAAGATTCGGATAATAAGTACGGTTTATCTTTGCTATTTCATTGGTTGCAACAGTATAGTCTATCTTTCCCTCGGCTACCCATGTAATCAGATTTTCTTCCGATACACTGTCGGCAACAACTTTATGAATATTTATGCCTCCTCCCAGTTCGCTGTTCAGATTTGTCAAACGGTCATAGTATTTTCCCGGAGTAGTATAAATGTCCTTACCTGGAAGCTGTGTAACATCTTTCAAGGCATTCTTTCCCCTGCGCTGTACTATAACCTGATGAGTAATATTTTCTTCTCCACAATAAATCAGACTATCTTTCCAAGCATTCGTTATATTGAGATTGTAAGCTATCAAGTCACCCTCTCCCTTCAACAGGCAACGAACCATCTCCGAAGGGTTGTTCACCACCTTCAGTTTCAGTTTCAGTCCAAGTGAACGCGCGAACTGTTGTGCCAGTTCATACTGAAAGCCCATCGGTTCACCCCGATAATTAAAATAAGAAGTAGAACTATTGGCAGTAAGAACCACCAGCTCTCCTCTTTCCATTATTTCAGGTAAATCGACCGCAACTTCACCCTCTACCGTCCCCTTTCGGGAATGGCAGGAAGAAAACAACAAACTCAGACATAATACTGACCAGAGAACATAGGATATTCTCATCGTCCGACTATTTTTTCAATATACATTTTCAAAATCTCTATAGCCTTTCTATTGTATCCTCCTTGAGGAATGATCAGATCAGCATATCGCTTTGCTGGTTCAATGAATTCTTGATGCATCGGTTTCAAGACTCTCATATAACGTTCCATAACTGCCTCTGCCGTACGTCCTCTTTCTACAACATCACGTTGCATCACGCGAATCAGACGTTCATCCGGATCGGCATCTACAAAAATCTTCAAGTCCATCAAATTACACAACTCCTTGTCGCTCAAAGCCAGAATACCTTCTATAATAACAACCTTACGAGGCTCCACATGCAATGTTTCTTTCTGACGTGTACAAGTAAGAAAATCATAAATAGGTTGCTCTATTGCTTCTCCTCTACGAAGCATAGCTACGTGTTTCGACAACAAATCCCAATCGAAAGCATTTGGATGATCGAAATTAATGCTCTGACGCAACTCAACCGGAACATGACTACTGTCATTATAATAAGAATCCAACGGGAGCAAAGCGACTTCGTCGGCCGAAAGACTGTCAATTATACTTTTCACTACAGTTGTTTTACCGGAGCCTGTACCTCCTGCAATTCCAATGATTATCATATGCAATGTTTCAATAAATAGTTATATATTTGCAGCTATACAAATTTACGATAATTCATAATATAAACAACTATGGTCAAGCACATTGTTTTATTTAAACTGAAAGAAAGTCTTTCTACAGAAGAAAAACAGCAAGTCATGAACAACTTCAAGGCTGCAATCGAGGCTTTGCCAGCCACAATACCAAGTATTCGCAAAATCTTCGTAGGTCTGAATATCAATCCCGATGAAAAATGGGACATCTGTCTGGAAAGTGAATTCGATACACTGGACGATGTAAAAGCTTATGCCGTTCATCCGGCGCACGTAGCCGCAGCCGGTATCCTGAAAGAAGTTAAGCAAGATCGCGCCTGCACTGACTACATTTTTTAGAATTCCATACGACTATGAAGAAGATTATTAACCCCTGGAGTGGTGTGGAAGGTTACAATTGTTTTGGTTGTGCGCCTCAAAACCCTTCAGGCTTACAAATGGAATTTTACGAAGATGGTGATGAAATAGTCAGCTTCTGGCATCCGGACAACAAATATCAGGGTTGGCTTAATACGCTGCATGGAGGTATTCAGGCAGTATTACTCGACGAAGTCTGCGGATGGGTCATCATGCGAAAACTGCAAACCGCCGGCGTTACTTCAAAAATGGAAACCCGTTACTTGAAACCTGTACATACAACCGACACCGTTTTAACAATACGTGCATCTATCAAAGAACAACGCCGCAACATTGTTGTGATTGAAGCTTCATTGCTTAATCAGGCAGGCGAAGTATGTACCCAGGCTGTATGTACTTATTTTGCATTTCCACGAGAAAAAGCTGAAAAGGAAATGCACTTTCACGAATGTAAGACTGAAGATGAATAACATTCGACTTTCATGACATACAAACAAATACCCTCGTTCCTGCAAGAGAAAACAATATTGTTCCAAGCAAGGACGAGGGTATTAAATATATTGAGTTCAACGCAAACTTTGCACGATTATTTCATTCGCTGACTTTTTTATTGGATAATTTTTCCAAAAAATACACAAGAAAGAAACCTACCAGCATCAAGATAATAGCTTCGAAAAGATACTGATCAGGCCATATATTGGTTTCTATCAACGGTTTCTCTACCCCATGACTATCAATAAAAGTTTCAACGGTCCGTTTCCAAGGCCATACTTTATTCAGAGAACCTAACATGAAACCAGTCAGTACAGCCAAAGTAATATTTCTGAAATGCTTCAATGCATACGAAAGTACACGAGAGAAAGTAGTTATACCGATGCAAGCTCCGGCACCAAAAATCACTATAATCTTTATATCAAGCGTTTTTACAGCTTCCATTATGAAAAAATACTTTCCCAACAGCACCAATATAAAACTACCCGAAATGCCTGGCAGAATCATTGCGCAAATTGCAATAGCACCACATATAAAAATAAACAATAAGTTCGACGGAGTTTCGGCCGGAGTAGCTACTGTAATATAAAAAGCAACAATTCCCCCTACAATAAATCCAAGAATCGTCTTCCAGTTCCATTCCTTAATATCTTTTCCTACAAACCACGTAGAAGCAAGAACCAGTCCGAAAAAGAACGACCATACCAGTACCGGATGATCCATAAGCAACCATGTTATAACCTTTGCCAATGAAAAGACACTGATACCAATACCAGCCAGCAGGAACAGCAGGAAATTGCCATTTATCATTTTCCAAAAAGCCTTCCATCTTCCGGTAAAAAACATTTTCAAACTTTGAGCATTGATACTTTTAATCGAATCAATCAATTCATCATAAATTCCTACTATAAATGCGATTGTTCCACCAGATACTCCCGGAACGACATCGGCTGCTCCCATGCCCATTCCTTTCAAAGCAAGTAAAGCGTAGTCTTTAAAACCTCGTTTCATTTTATTCCTTTATCTGTTTTTTAAGAATTTTTCAATCTGCAAAGTAAAAGAAAAAAACGACATGTTTCTACGAAAAAAAAATAAAAAAGGCACTATGAATAAACATTCGTACCAAATATTTGTTATATTCACAGAAACATTTAATAAAAAGTAATCATGGCAAAAACAGCATTTCAAGGAACTCCTGTTTCATTGGCAGGCGAGTTTGTAAAAGTTGGAGCTCAGGCTCCTGAGTTTTCACTGGTAAAAGGAGATTTAAGTTCGTTTACTCAAAATGACATTAAAGGAAAATATGCCCTGCTGAATATATTCCCAAGTATGGATACTGGTGTTTGTGCAGCTTCAGTCCGCAAATTCAACAAGCTGGCAGCTGAAATGGAAAACACTGTTGTTCTGGCAATTTCCAAAGACTTACCATTCGCACAAGGAAGATTTTGCACGGCAGAAGGTATCGAAAACGTAATTCCTCTGTCAGATTATAGATACACTTCTGATTTCGGAGAAAAGTATGGTGTACTAATGAGCGACGGAGTATTATGCGGATTACTGGCACGCGCTGTAGTAATCGTCAACCCGGAAGGTAAAATCATCTATACTGAACTTGTACCTGAAATCACTCAGGAACCGAATTATGAAGCAGCTTTAGCAGCACTTAAAGCGCAAAGATAACTATCACCCTATACCAACTAACAACTGTGGCGAAAAGAGAATCGGATAATATTCACCTTCTCTTTTCGCCACGTTATTTTTTATTTCATATACATAATAATTTCCAGTAACATAGCGCCCAAAGATATCCTCCGTGGAATAATGGCTATTTCACTAAAGAACTCATTCCTCGGCAAACTCCCTGATACGCTGTTCCTCACTCAAACGGCAAATCAATAATGTATCATTCTTTTCGGCTACGATATAACCGTCCAGTCCCTGAACCACCACTTTCTTTTCCTGAGTCGTATGAACTATACAATTTCTGGTTTCAAACAGCTTGATATTATCGCCGATACAAGCATTATTATGCGAATCTCTTTTCGAATTTTCCTGTAAAGAGCCCCATGTACCCAAATCGCTCCAGCCAAACGAAGCCGGAAATACATAAATTTCCTCCGCCTTCTCCATAATGGCATAGTCTACCGAAATATTTTCACACATAGGGAACAATTCATTCAGCATATCCTGTTCCTTTTCTGTATAGAAATAAGGAAGCATACGCTCGAATATCTCAGCCATAGGAGGCTGATAAACCCGCAAAGCATTTACAATCGTATTGACATTCCATATAAAGATTCCCGCATTCCAGAAATAATTCTTACGCTGAATATAACGACGCGCCACTTCCAGATTCGGTTTCTCCTTAAAAGCATCTACCCGATAAATCTCCTTATTGGACGGACAAGCCATGGTCAGATCTGCTTCGATATATCCATATCCTGTTTCCGGACGAGTAGCTTTCATGCCCAATGTAACAATAGCATCAGAATCAGCAGTAAATTTCATTGCCGAATTAATGACACGTACAAATTCTCTGACATCCATAATCACATGATCACTTGGAGTCACTACAATATTCGCCTTCGGGTTCTTTGCCTTTATCTTCCAACTGACATAAGCAATACACGGAGCCGTATTACGACGACAAGGCTCAAGTAAAATATGATCGGGCAGAATATCGGGCAATTGCTCCTTCACTACATCTGCATAACTAACTGATGTTACTACCCATATATTTTCCAAAGGACAAATGCCCTGAAAACGATCAGCCGTAAGCTGAAGCAATGTCCTTCCGCATCCCAGTATATCTATAAACTGTTTGGGCATTTGAGGAGTACTCATCGGCCAGAATCGACTCCCGACCCCTCCTGCCATAATAACTACATGATTGTTGTTTAAAGCCATCACCATGAATTTTAAGTTCGTATGCAAATATAGCTTTATTTTGACAAAATAAAATATCCCGACTGATAAAAATCAGCCGGGATAAAGAGAATGGTTTTATAAAAACCTATTAGCAATACATATTTACAATAGCCTCATACAATTCCTGCTTTCCGCTTGTCTGTTTCGGTTCGCCGTTGGCTTTTGCATAAGCAACAACATCTTCCAGAGTCAGCTTACCTTCTTCAAATTCCTTACCTTTACCAGAATCGAATGAAGCATAACGATCTGCCAGCATCTTCTTATACGGAGATTCTTCCAGCAATTTAGCAGCGCTCAGCAAAGCATGAGCCATAACATCCATACCAGAGATATGTGCGATAAAGATATCTTCCAGATCAGTAGAGTTACGACGAGTCTTGGCATCAAAGTTAGTACCACCGTTGCCGAAGCCACCGTTACGGATTACCTGCATCATAGCCTGAGTCATTTCGAAGTTATCGATAGGGAACTGGTCTGTATCCCATCCGTTCTGATAGTCACCACGGTTAGCATCGATAGAACCCAGCATACCATTGTCGACAGCAACAGCCAGTTCGTGTTCGAAAGTATGGCCTGCCAATGTAGCGTGGTTCACTTCGATATTTACTTTAAAGTCTTTATCCAAGTTATGAGCTTTCAAGAATCCGATAACTGTTTCAGTATCTACATCGTACTGATGTTTAGTCGGTTCCATCGGTTTCGGTTCAACCAGGAAAGTACCTGTAAATCCTTTTGCACGAGCATAATCGCGAGCCATAGTCAACATCTGTGCCAGATGTTCCTTTTCACGCTTCTGATCTGTATTCAACAGTGACATGTAACCTTCACGTCCACCCCAGAATACATAGTTAGTACCGCCCAGTTCGATAGTTGCATCGATAGCATTCTTAATCTGAACAGCCGCACGAGCTACAACGTCGAAATCAGGATTTGTTGCAGCACCGTTCATATAACGAGCATGACCGAAGACATTTGCAGTACCCCACAACAGTTTGATACCTGTTTCAGCCTGTTTCTGTTTTGCGTAAGCTACAATTTCCTTTAAGTTTGCTTCGTATTCTTCAATAGTATCAGCTTCGTCGCACAAGTCTACATCGTGGAAACAATAGTATTCGATACCCATTTTCTGCATAAATTCGAAACCAGCATCCATTTTATCCTTTGCAGCCTGAAGTTTATCCGGATTAGTTTTCCATGGGAATTTCTTGGTACCGCCACCAAACTGGTCGCCACCTTCAGCACACAATGTATGCCACCATGCCATAGAGAACTTCAACCAGTCTTTCATCTTCTTGCCCATTACCACTCTTTCAGCATCGTAATAACGGAAAGCCATCGGATTTTTGCTTTCTACACCTTCGAATTTGATTTTACCAATACCGGGAAAATACTCTTTTGTTGCCATAGTTCTATTTTATTTAAAAGTTAATGATTTATTATTTATTTTTTTATTTTGACTTCTTGTCCTGCCTGCTTTCAGACAAAAACAAGGAGATTAAATTTTATTCATATACGAAAGCCAGCGCTGATAAGCATCCTCGTATGCAGCTTTGTTGGCAAGATCCGGCTCAATGACAGCCAGTTTATCCAGTGTTGCAAACGCTTCGTTGTTATCTTTATAGATACCTGCTCCGATACCTGCGCCTTTGGCTGCTCCTACCGAACCATCAGTATCATACAGTTCGATGGTTGCTCCCGTCACCCCTGCCAGCGTGTTACGGAATATCGGACTCAGGAACATATTGGCATGTCCGGCATGAATTTTATGCACGTCCATTCCCATACCTTCCATAATATCGATACCATATTTGAAAGAGAACACAATACCCTCCTGAGCAGCACGGATAATATGGTTACGTGTATGCAGGTTGAAATTGATTCCATTGATAGAACATCCTGTTTCCTGATTTTGCAGCATACGCTCAGCCCCATTGCCAAAAGGCAAAATACTGATGCCGCCGGCACCAATGGGAGCCTGAGCAGCCAGCTCGTTCATCTCGGCGTACGAAACGCCTGCAGGCACAACCGTACGTTTCACCCATGAATTCAGGATACCTGTTCCGTTGATACAGAGCAACACTCCCAAACGAGTCTGTTCCGCTGTATGATTTACATGAGCAAATGTATTGACGCGCGATTTCGGATCATAGTTTACTGCACCATTCACGCCATATACTACGCCCGAAGTTCCGGCAGTAGAAGCGATTTCACCCGGATTGAACACATTCAGCGACAAAGCATTATTCGGCTGGTCGCCAGCTCGGTAAGTTACAGGAGTACCTTCCTTCAATCCCAACTCTGCTGCAGCAATGGCAGTTACACGTCCCTGTTCGGAGAAAGTCGGCTTGATATCTGCTATCAGCGAATTGTCGAATCCGTAATATTCCATCAGGAACTTAGCCACTTGGTTGTTCTTGAAATCCCAGAACATACCTTCCGAAAGTCCGGATACTGTGGTACAAACCTCACCGGTCAGCTTCATGGCGATATAATCGCCCGGGAGCATAATCTTATCAATCTTAGCATAAATTTCCGGTTCGTTCTCCTTTACCCACGCAAGTTTCGATGCAGTAAAGTTACCCGGAGAATTAAGCAAGTGAGAAAGGCACACTTCTTCACCCAGCGAATGGAAAGCCTTTTCCCCGTACGGAACGGCACGAGAATCGCACCAGATGATTGCCGGACGAAGTACCTTCTGATTCTTATCCACACATACCAGGCCGTGCATCTGATAAGAGATTCCGATAGCTGCAACATCTTCCTTGCGCACTCCACTTGCATTCATAACATCTTCCGTAGCCAGCTTCAGGTTTGCCCACCACATTTCCGGTTTCTGTTCAGCCCATCCGGGATGTACAGCAATAATTTCCGCTTCCGTTTTCGGATAGAAAGCAGAAGCTACGCATTTACCTGTTTCGGAATTAACCAGACTGGCCTTTACCGAAGAGCTACCTATATCATAACCTAACAAATACATAATTCTGATATTTTATTTTTTCAGTTTATTATAAATCGTTCTGTCAAACTTGTAATATCGTGCTGCGCGGTGACGAACACCTTTTTCTTTTTCTTCCATCGGCACAACATAAGGCATCAACGCTATTTTTTTATGGAAATTCCGGATATCGAACTCCTTGTCGTACACCAGTTGATATAATATGCGAAGCTGAGCCGCAGTAAACTTTCTCGGCAGAAGATCGAACATGACCGAAGGATTTGTTTCCACATAATGGCGAATATACGTCAGTGCATCATGAAAAATCTGAATATGGTCGAACGCCAGCGTCTTCACCTCCGAAACCGGAGTCCAGCAAGCATCATACGTATCAGTCAACTGTCGGTTACGCTGATCTATCTTGAGCAAAGAGAGATATGCAATTGTTACAATTCTGCCCACCTTATTGTCTGTAATGCGATGGAAACGTTCCAACCACAACACATCCTTAGGATTCGAAGTACGATCCTTTGATCCATAAGCCTTAAACTGGCTCATCTTTATGTTCTTCAAGCCGGTCAACTCGTTCAGTACTCGTTTTGCAGCCTCATCAAGGTCCTCATCCGCATAAATCAAACTGCCCGGAAGCTTCAAGTCATTAAACTCACCGTCGGTTTGCTTGCCAATCTGACGCACCAGCAAAACGCGAAACTGTTCTCCATCGAAGCCAATCAGCACGCAATCCACCGACACATGTACATCGATTATAAGGTTATTTCCGGTTTGAGTTTCCATATCTTCTTTTTCTTTTGACAATGCAAATATAAGTAGTTTTCTCATTCGTTATTCAAAAATATAGCAATATTTATCATGTTATAAAACATTATTCCACAAATAAATAGATTTCATACTTTATACGATATATAATTAATGTATTATTGTACGATATACGAAAAGGTAAAAGAGCAATTTTCACCTGCGGGGAAAGCACATTTAAATTAGTTTCTTATCTTTGTAGCAAACAACTGTAATAATGTAAGATATGAAACATTACCCTTGTGTACTTACCATTGCCGGTTCAGACTGTAGCGGAGGGGCCGGCATTCAGGCAGACATCAAGACCATTTCAGCACTGGGGGCTTATGCAGCCAGCGCCATCACCGCCATTACCGTACAAAACACATGCGGAGTAACGGGCATCCACCCTGTTCCTGCCAGTTACGTAAAGGGACAGATTGAAGCCGTTATGACAGACATACGCCCACGCGCCATAAAAATCGGCATGATAAACGATGTAAATATTGTAAAGGTTATAGCCGAATCCCTGCAGACATACAAGCCGGAATTTGTCGTTTTCGATCCGGTTATGGTATCGACCAGCGGATGTAAGCTCATGGAAGACGAAGCAATAGAAGCCATTACTTCCCAGCTTATGCCCCTGTCCACCCTCATCACTCCCAATCTGCGCGAAGCCGAAGTGCTGACAGGAATGCCAATTCCCGATATTGAAACAATGAAAACTGCCTCGCGCGACCTTTTGCATTATGGTTGTCACGCCGTACTGGTAAAAGGAGGACATCTGGAAAACGGCGGCATGTGCGATGTTCTGCAAATCGAAAACGAAGCTGAGCCACATCTGTTCACAGCCGATAAGGTAGAAAGTCACAATACCCACGGCACCGGATGCACACTTTCTTCCGCCATTGCCACCTATCTGGCTTTGGGACACAACATGACCGAAGCTGTACGTCTTGCCAAAGCATACGTATATCAAGGCATTCTCTCAGGGAAAGACATACACATCGGCGAAGGACACGGACCGCTGAATCATTTTCACTCTCCCGTTCCGATGCACATTTACGATGAAGATTAAACCGAAACAAGCAGAATTCTAAAATAAATCATTACCTTTGTCATTAATAACTTAATTCAAAAATAAATTTATGAAAGCATTTGTATTCCCCGGACAGGGTGCGCAATTCGTAGGAATGGGCAAAGACCTCTACGAAAACTCAGCGCTGGCAAAAGAATTATTCGAGAAAGCAAACGATATTTTAGGCTACCGCATTACCGACATTATGTTCAACGGCACAGACGAAGACCTGCGCCAGACAAAAGTTACCCAGCCTGCCGTATTCCTTCACTCAGTCATTTCGGCTCTTTGCATGGGCGAAGACTTCAAGCCCGAGATGACAGCAGGACATTCTCTGGGAGAATTTTCTGCACTTGTAGCGGCCGGTGCTTTGTCGTTCGAAGACGGTTTGAAACTGGTATACGCACGTGCCATGGCCATGCAAAAGGCTTGTGAAATGCAACCCTCTACAATGGCTGCCATCATCGCACTGCCTGATGAAAAGGTGGAAGAAATCTGCGCACAGGTCAGCGCTGAAGGTGAAACTTGTGTAGCTGCCAACTTCAACTGCCCGGGACAGATTGTTATTTCGGGTTCAATAGAAGGCATCAACAAGGCTTGCGAACTGATGAAAGCTGCCGGTGCTAAACGTGCATTGCCTCTGAAGGTAGGTGGTGCTTTCCACTCTCCGCTGATGAATCCTGCCAAAGTAGAGCTGGAAGCTGCTATTAAGGCTACTGAATTTCACACACCAAAGTGTCCTATTTACCAGAACGTAGATGCTAAACCGCATACTGATCCGGCCGAAATCAAGTCGAATCTGGTAGCACAGCTGACTGCTTCTGTACGCTGGACACAGACTGTACAGAACATGATTGCCGATGGAGCAACTGAATTCATCGAATGCGGTCCGGGTGCTGTTCTTCAGGGACTTATCAAAAAGATAAACAAAGAAGTCAATGCTCACGGCATAGCATAACCTGCCTGACGGCATAAAAAAATAAAACCCGCTGACATCCTTCCGAAAATTTGTACAAAAAATTATTTCTTTTGTACAAATTTTTAAGAAATGTCAGCGGATTTTTTTATCCCCTTCCGCAGATGTTTCAAGAAACGTCGGGACACAATTTACCCCCTTTGCGATTTTTCTCCATTCCTGCCTCTTAAAAATCAGAGCAAGACTCCGGACGGAAATTTCACAAAGGGGGTAAAATAATATTTATTATTTCAAGAGTTCTCCCAGTTTGGCAGCCAGTTCCTCACCACGCAGGTTGCGAGCAACAATTGTTCCCTGCTGGTCAACCAATACAGTTGCAGGAATAGCACGTACACCATACAGTTTAGCACCTTCGCAATCCCATCCTTTCAGGTCGGACATCTGTGCCCATGTGATGTTCAAATCCTTGATAGCTTTCTTCCATGCTTCTACATTATTATCCAGCGATACGCCTACAATACCAAAACCTTTAGCCTTGTATTCGTTGTATGCAGCTACCACATTCGGCATTTCGGCACGGCAAGGGCCACACCAGCTGGCCCAGAAATCAATCAGTGTCAGCTTATTCTGAGCGATGAAGTCGGACAATTTCACTTCATTGCCTTCCGGAGTATTCATTGTGAAGTCAATAAACTTCTGGCCTACTTCTGTTTTTTCGACAGTAGCAATATGTTCTTTCAATGCTACGATATCCTTGTCGTTGCTGTATGCAGCCGGAACCTTGTCCAGCAATGCTTTAACCTTAGCAGTTTCGAACGCATTGGCATACGAAGTAAGCAACTGTACACCAACCAGATTATTGATATTTGCCGAAATAGAATTGTAAACCATTTCGGTACCGAGGCTGTCTTTTTCTGCCAACTGCTTTTCCAAATCCTTACGCTGTTCTTCGGTCAGTGTTGTATCTGTCTGAGCCTTCTGATACAAGTCCGACATCTCCTGATTGATTGCTACGAACTTATCCATAAACTGCTGATATGCATCGTTGCATGCTGTTCCCGCAACTTTATTCGATTTAGCGCTCATATTCAGGCTGATATTACCCTTTTCAATAAAGACCATCGCAGTCATGCGCTGTCCGTTCTTCATATAAGTCACATAACGGCTTACAGTTACAGAATCGGGAGTACCTTTAAATTCGAAAGCTCCACCTTTTACAACAGCAGAATCCATTTTAACCAGTCCACCATCGACAAAGTCCTGCAAGTAAACGGTATCACCTTCGGCTACACCTTCGATAGTACCTTTGATAGTATACCCTGCTTTTTCTTGACAAGAAGCAAATGCCAGCAGTCCGGCAGTTGCCATCAATAATAATTTCTTCATAATAGTGTAAAAATAAATAGTTAGATTGGCGGCAAAGATAGCCCATTAAATTCGAAAGGCAAACAAATTGAAGCAGATTCTTCCGAATGCTATTCGAATTTACTTTTCCGAAGAAACAGCGGAAGCAGGCAGCACAATGCATAAAGAACCCGATACCACTGGAGTGAAATTCCAAAGAAAGTATCCAGCCCGGTATAATGTAATGAAGTAAACAACTGGACAACAAAGAACAATGTCACGCAATAGCCGGAAAACCGCACAACACTGTACGACATGCCCCGGATAATATCCCTGTCGGTGCGATATAAATCGACAGCATAACCGTATATCATAGCCGTAATTCCCAGTCCCAATGACAACAGGTAACTGACACCTTCTGCCAGAGGAGAGTTCTTCAACTCGCCGGTAATGCTGCGCACAACTCCCCATGGCCCCAGTGCCAGAAACAATACCACCAGTACATAAACCATACCGACACTCAGACTCAGCCATAAAGAACGTTTCTCCTTACGGGAAAGTTTCCTGCCACGGAACAGTACGCCTCTGACGGCTTCCCAAAAGCCGGAGTGCAGACACAACCCCACGCCAAAAGACAGCAGCAAGATATCGCCGAAAAATGGAGCCTCCAGCAATCCGTCGCCTACATTTCTGAGCTTCCAGCGCAGCCCCTCCGCGCTGATCAGACTCTGTACGCCCGACCAGCCATAGATACTTCCTACCCACGAAAGCAGGGCGACCACCAGGGTGAGCAGGAAAAATACCGTAGCAGGGTGAAGAAAACGCTTATTCATCATCCGGTTCAAGGTTATCGATATCCAAAATTCTCAATTCGAAAGCCCGTGTAACCAGACGACAGGCGTTTACACCCGTGCGTTCTTCGGGACGAAACAAACGGTTCACCAGTTCGTTCTGGCGCTTTTCTATCGACTTTACTCCAAAAGGCATTGCTTTCAGATTGGTTATCATTTCCTTGGTATAACCCAATGCCAGATGACGAAGCAGACGTTCGTCGTATTCATCGATGTCATAATCGATGATAGCTTCCTGACGGCGCATCTCCACTTCTACCGATTTTTTAAAGCGTTCTACTATCTTTTCCAGTATCGGATAGTTGAACACTAATTTCTTGCCTGCCATTACAGCCTCCACATCGGTAGCAGTCAGCAGTTCGCCTGTCTTCAGAATGATTCCGTCTGCCCCTGCATTCAGTGCATCTACCCACAACTTTTCGTTCAGAACTTCGCCTGTAAAAATCAGCACCTTCAGTTCCGGCCGTTCCCGATGCAGACGCGCACAGATATCGACTCCGATTGTTGTCGAACCTCCCAATCCCAAATCGAGCAAAACCAGGTCGGGAGTATGCTGCTCCAGCAACGCCCAGAACTCGGCTTCGGTCATAGCAGTACCTATAACCTCAGCATTGGGTATCTCGTGACGGAAAATTTCTTCCGTACCTTTCAATTCCAGTTTGACGTCTTCTACAATGATAACTTTAAACTTTTCCATATCTTAATCGTTCGTTTATTTTCTTGTACTAAGAGGTATGGTAAACCATACTGTATATCCTCCGCCCGCATACGGGCAAGCATTTATGCGGCATCCACGCCTTCCGGCAAATTCATCATGCTCGCGGACGATTTGCTTGCAAACCAAAAACTCGGTTCCTTGAAGTCCGGTTCCGCCTCCTTCGTGGAAGTGTGACAGCACGGGATAGAACAAATCGTTCAATTCTGCCTGCGTAGGGTTACGGCGCATATCTGTAAAGTCGAAACGGGCAAATCCGTTTTCTTCGTAAACAGCAAGTTTCAAGGTGCCCGACTGAGGATAACGCACAGCCTCGTCAAGCAGGTTTTCAAATAAAAAGAGAAGCAACACGGCATCTCCCGCTACCGACAATCCGGCATTTACTTCGGTTTCCAAGTGCAGGGTATACGACAGCTTACGGGTTATCTTACGCAAGTACTTTTCTGCCTGACTAACTATCCAAGTAACCAGTACCTCTGCCCGCCGGAATGTAATATCGTCGAGCTGACGCGATGCACACGAACTGAGCAGGGTAAATATATCCTTATAATAGCTTACAAGCTCGGATATGGTCTGTAGTTGCTGCCGTTCTTCCTCCAAAGAAATATTTTCTTCCCGATTCAAACGATCGACAATCTGTTTTATCCGGTTAGGATAATAAATCGTTTCGTGTTTAATGGTAGACAGGCAATTGTCCAGCACCATATTCTGCACGTGCAGCATGTTCTCTTCGTAGGAAGTACGCCGTGCATCGTCCTGAGCCAGCTCGATATCGTAATGCTTTCTCCGGACACAAACAACCGTGTTGTGCAGTACCACGGCAAGATAACTTACCACCAGTTCTACCAGCAGCCTGTCGTCTTCGCGGACACATGGCAAGGCTGTCTTTATAGCAAGCACACCTGTACAATAATGTTCCTCACCTACTTCTACATTCAAGGGGAAATAATTCCATGCCGCTTCGCTCGTCCATGTCACCTGCCGTTTTTCAAAACAACGCTGCATTCTGTTGCACACGTCTTCGTTTTCGCCTTCTTCGCCAAAGATATAGTGCAAGGCGGATGTTTCCTCATCGTACAAGGCCAGTGCCATGTCGGCTACCGGAACCAGTTCGTTCATTTCGCCGGAAAGTTTTTCAAGAATATTTTCCGCCAGATTCGCTTCTTCTTCCTCGCGAGGCTGTGCTACCGAAAAAATAGACTGGTTGATTTCGAAAACTTGCTCCATATTATAACGATAGTGCAAGCGGTGACGCAGGTAAAGAATATAATAACCAGCCAGACACCCTCCCACAAGCAGGATGAAAATGGCAAGAGCTATCAGCTTGTTGTTGGCCGACTGCTGCATTCGTACGCAATATTCCTCCAGCGAACGGTCCTTGCTAATTTGCTTGTACAAGGTAGCATAGGCGCGATTGTTATAATAATAAGTACGGAAATCTTTTACAGCAAGCCCGGCTACGGCGGCTTCATTGCGCACATCGAGCAGGATATAGTAATCGGTGACAAATCCCTGAGCCAACCATGTTTGCTCGGCTGCATCGTAATCGTCGCGATACAGTTTCAACAACGGATAGCGACGCTTCGAATACTTCAGGTAGTGCATATTCATATATCGCAGGACACTGTCGGCATATACCAGAGCCTCCTGATACCGACCGTTTACATTACAATCGTATACCAGATTGGCGTAGTCGTTTGCAATCGACAACAGACTGTCGTATACCTGATCTGTTTCCGGTTTTGCCGCATGCTGTACCGAAGGCTGACAACTGCCCAGTCCAGCCAGACCGGCTATCAGCCACAAGCATATGGAGAGTACTTTCTTTACCCCTTTAGGCAAACGGAAATAAAAACGACTACCTTTTCCCAACGTACTGTCTATCGAAAAGCGACAAACACCGAATACAGCATTGGTCTTACGGTATTTTTCGATGATTCCTTTGCAGTTCATCAGTCCGAAACCGGAACCTTTCTGCTTACGCAATTCTTCCACATCAGTTGCCGTATTCATACCTATCGAACCGGAATCGTAGACTTTCTCTCCCAAAATGCGGTTGACATCTTCTTCCGACAGCCCAGGACCGTTGTCGGTAACTGAAATTTCTACATAATCATCGGTTTCTACGGCCTTAAGTTCCACGCGTCCTTGCTCGGGAGTATACTTACGTGCATTTTCTGCCAGCGTATTGATCATAAAAAGCGTCAGAGCTTTGTCTGCCTTGACAACAGCTTCGGTTGGGAAAACGACCAGTTCCTGATGCTTCATCTCGAATGAACGTTTTCCCTTTGATATAATGGCAAAAAGTTCCTTCAATGCAAAATTTTCGATATTCAGGCTCAGTACTCCCTGACGCATCTTAATCCACAAGGCCAGTATCTCATTATATTCATTGATACGGGTTATCAGTTCATCGATGTACTCGAACTTACCTTTTTTCACGTCCGCCTGACGCGCATAGACAGCCGACTGGAGCTTATGGACCTCATTGGCTACTCGGTCTATATAAGGTAAAATGCCGGTCACAATAGACAGACAAGCTTTCTTTACCATGTTCTGCCGTTTATTGTCGGCCAGATGCTGTTCATGGATGTACTGCTCTTTTTCCAGCCTCCGACGTTCGTCGTCAAGTGAAACCAGATTCAATCCATTTTCCAATGTCCACGCCAAATATGGCAGAATCAGTTGCAGCAATGTACATTTTTCCTTCCGAAGTGGACAAGGCAAGGCAAGCAAAAGCTTTCCCACCGTTTTTTTCTGATCGGGAGAGAACAAATCATATTCGTAGTAACCGGCATATTGTTCGGCTGCCTGCTCCTCCGGCAATTGTCCTTCCAATATAATTTTCACATCGGTAGCACCGAATATCTGATAAAATCCTCCTTTAATCGTTTGACAAAGCGCATCTATTATCTCATCTGCCTCGGTTACACAAACCGGAACGGACGAGGTTATCTTACGACACAAATCGAATACCTCTTTTAATACGGCTATGTATTGCTTATTGCGTTTTCTCCAGCGACGGTTCAGAACGATAAAGAGGATAATCAATACAAAAATGCCTAAAACGACCAACGATAACAGGACATTGAGCTGCCTCGATTCTTTTTCCAAAGCGGCATAGCGACTCTCCAAAGCCTTGTCTTGCCGGGTATAGTCGAGCAAATCCAAATAAACATTCCGGTTATAATCCGACTCTGCTTTACAGCCCATTGCTGCATAGGTCCGACTTAACTGTTCACGCAGACGCAGAATCCATTCCGGTATTGTCTTGATTCCTTCGTCGGCAATCCATTTCAACTCGGTAGAATGTGTCGCACCAGGAGCATAAATCTGCAGGCGGTCGGTTGTATCGGTACAATGATAGTACTTTTCGTGATGCCAGTTTACATACTGAAGTGCAGCCTTCAGATTTTCAAGTGCTTTCTCCGGTCGTCCTGAATAATTATAATATGTAGCAATGGTACGGTAAGTTCCCGAAATCTGATATCCGTCGCCGTATTGCTTAAACAAGTCCAATGCCTGCCTTGCATAATATAAAGGCAAACTGTCTACCGGCAAATTTTTTTCATTGACTAACCTGAGTATACCCGAACGATGTTTTTCCAGAATCTCCCGATTACGCCGAAAGTTCAGCAGCTCGGCCATTGCCTGCAATGCATTGGCTTCAAAATAAATGTATCCTCCCTTACGACTTTGCAGCAAGCAGTTCGTCAGACAGCCAAATTCTCCTGTAATGACTTGTTCACGTGTAGGAGCTTCATACATGCCTCCCGACCCTCTCATGTATTCGTAATAGAGTGACTGGGCAGTGTCGTTCTGCAATACTTCGGGAGTGATGGAATTGATGGATTGCAACGATGCCTTGTGCTGTTCCAAATAATAAAAATAAATGCCCGAAACAATATGGAATTCAGAAACAGCATAATTCAGCCGCATTTTTTCGTGAGCATCCGATATGAGTGACTCGTCTTCACGGATACGTTTCAAACGGCGTAACGCGCTGTTACGGTAATCATAAAACTCCTTGTTCATCGACGTGCGCTGGCATATTTTCATCATGCCAATATCCGATATAAGATGTTCTATTTCATTACTCCCCTCCTCTAATGCTTGACGGAACAACGAAGAAGACTTCTCGAAATTCATGCGCATGAATGCACAAAAGCCCATGTTATTCAGCGCTTCTGCATGTAAATCTGCGTTTCCTTCAGACAGCAGAAGAGCACGGGACGCTGCCTTCACAGCAACAGACAAGTCTTTATAACGCATATCATAGGCTACCTGATTCAAGGAATCGGCCTCTGCATAAGCAGCTGTGTCTTGCTTCTTATGCTCTCCGCACGATATCCAGCCCATAGCCATGAAAGCCATAATCAATGTATATATTGCCACTCTCATACAGAAACACACGATTTGTTACAAATGTACAAAGTTCATTGCGAAGAAA
Organism: Bacteroides sp. CAG:1076; assembly: GCA_000436795.1. Taxonomy (GTDB): domain Bacteria; phylum Bacteroidota; class Bacteroidia; order Bacteroidales; family Bacteroidaceae; genus Phocaeicola. The sequence goes on along the minus strand of HF993149.1, from coordinate 4,091 downwards.
CGGTAAACCAGATGATAAAAAAACAAAAGAGGTTATACCATAACGTTCTGGCGAAATGATATAACCTCTTGCAGATAAAGTGAAAACACTTTATTTCTTTGATTCTTCCAAAGAAACTCTTCTAAATTCTTTCAATACTTTTTCCAGTTCCAATGAAACTTTACGAGCACGAGTTCCTGCTGCTTTATTACCTTTAGCAACCTGCAATTCAGCATCAGCAACCAAGGCTGCATTCAATTCCTTAATCTTTGCAATCAATTCGTTCATAATCTTCTGTATTTTTATTTTAAACAATCTCAAAGTAAATACAAATAACTCAATAACATACATCTTTGTCTTTCTTTTTTACATTATTTAATACATTAATCTACTTTTCAATGCAATTCAGTTGCAAATGAAGCCTTTAGGGATAAAATGAGAGGACTAAATATTGAATTTATAACATAAGCTCTGTATTTTTGCCGTGAAAATAAACAACAAAAAAATGGAACGTTATCATCATTCACATGAGCATCATCATGAAGTAACTTCGCTCAACACAATATTTATCTTGTGCATCGTTATCAATCTGATTTTTGTTCTCATAGAAGCTGGCGCAGGATTCATTTATAACTCACTGGGATTGCTTTCGGATGCCGGACATAACCTGAGTGACGTGTTCAGCCTGCTGCTGTCTCTTTTTGCCTTTCGGATGTCATTGCATCGAGGTAATCGTCACTTTACTTACGGATATAAGAAAAGTACAGTACTGGTCTCGCTTGTAAATGCCATTATCTTACTGATTGCCGTTGGAGCTATCGTTATCGAAAGTATATACAAACTAAAATATCCGGAAGCAACTTCTGGAAAAGCCATATCGTGGACAGCTGGTATAGGAATATTGGTAAATGGCATAACAGCCTGGCTACTGATGAAAAATCAAAAGCATGATTTAAATGTAAGGGGAGCATTTCTGCATATGGCAATGGACACACTGGTTTCTGTAGGGGTTGTTATATCCGGTATTGTTATTATATACACGGGCTATACAGTCATTGATACATTAGTCAGCTTAATCATTGCGGCTATTATTTTATGCTCAACATGGAAATTACTGAAAGAAAGTTTATTTCTCTCTCTTGATGCTGTACCCGAAAATATTGATATACGAACTATCGAACAAATCATAGCCCACTCACCGGGCATAGAAGATTGGCATCACTTACATATATGGGCTGTCAGCACAACCGAAAATGCAGCTACTGTCCACATTGTAATTAAAGATTTATCGCAAATGGAAGACATTAAATGGGAGCTGAAGAAGAAATTACATCAACAAGGTATCCAGCATGTAACCATCGAATGTGAAACGATAGATTCTGTTTGCAAAGAAAGAAGTTGCTGTTAATATCTGCTTATATCGAATATCACTTTTATTTTCCGATTTTATTCTGATATTTTCGAGCCGAACAAAATTCTTTGTTCCTGCTTTTCTGAATCAAATAGATATGTAAACAATACGTAGCAATAATTACAAGATGACAGACAGATAAGTGCTACAAAAGAAAGAAGCCTTCCCATTATTCGAAAAGAATAATCAGGAAGGCTTTTAATATGCAGCTACTTGCCTTACCAGATAAAGGCATTGAGTTATTTATCAATTAGCTTCTTTCTTAGTTGTTTTCTTTGCAGTTGTCTTCTTTTCTGCAGAATCAGCCTTTTTAGTTGTCGCTTTCTTCGCAGCAGCTTCAGCTTTCTTCAACTCAGCCTGCAATTTATTGACTTCATTGGTTAACTGAACTAATTCTTCACCCTGATTTTTAATCGTAGTAAGCAAAGAGCTCAATTCTTCATTATCCATATCTACTGGGTAGAGAGAATTAACACGACCCAAGAAGTCACCCAAAATATTCATGTAATTGGTGAATGCATCGTATGGAGAATCATAAATACCTCTATTTAAGCCAACGCCTGTATCCTTTGTAGTCATGAAACGGAAATTGTTGCTTGCCTGCAAATAATACCAATCCTGCTTGATACGACGGTCATCACACAGATAAACACGTTCGGCTACACTATACAATTTATTGAATGCTTCACGCTGCATCACATTACCCAGCCATGGACTAATATCTCTTTCTTCGTCTGCCCACGACATTGGATAAGGTACATCTACCATATCAACTGATTTCAGTTTGGTTACAATTTCTGTCGGAGTAGAGAAGGTGATTCCTCTTTGTTTTGCACATGTCGGAAGAGCTTTCAAGAATTCCAATATATTAGATGATAACGGTTGTGCTATACCCAATGCAGACAATTCCATAAAGATATTAATAACCTGCTCGTTCTCAGGAAGAGAAGCAATCCAATCAATATACTTATCTGCAAACAAAGGATACTCACTCCATTCACTATTAGAGAAACGAAGACTTATATCATCAGACAATTTAAAGTCACGCATCAAAAGCTTCAGGTTCGGATTTTCAGCACAATGATACAAATAGTGAGGACTCTTCCAACCTAATACATGCTTAGCTCCTTCCACCAGTACGCCCTTAAATCCCATGCTGGCTACAATGCCACCAATTTCATTGTCATAAATCAAGCTGGAGTTACGGAATACCTTCGGTTCTTGTCCAAAATAATCCTTAACCTTACGGCGCATATGCTCAACTTCTTCACGGAAACAATCTTCATTTGCCAAAGAAGAAAGACCATGAGAATAAGGTTCACAAATAAATTCACAACAACCAGTTGCATTTAACTCATGCAATAACTCGATGACTGCCGGAGCATGTATCTCCAACTGTTCCAATGCAACTCCTGAAATAGAAAGAGCAACCTTAAACATTCCTTCATTGTTCTTTGCCATTTCAATCAAAGTCTTCAGAGCAGGAATATAGGAACGCTCTGCCACTTCGTTAATGCCTTGTTCGTTGGCATAATCATCATAATAATAGTGATCGGTTCCAATTTCGAAGAAACGATAACGTTTCAAATGTATAATCTGGTGTATTTCAAAGTAAAGACAGATTGTTTTCATAACTAACTTAGCATTTATTATTTACCATAATTTTTTAAAACCTGCTCGTAGAGAGCGCGTACCTTCAAACCAACTTTTTCCCACACGATACCATCAACCTCTTTCTTTCCTTCATCGCGCAAGTATTCATAAAGCGACTGATTAGTACAAATAGAATGAATGGCGTCGGCCATCGCATGAATATCCCAATAATCAGTTTTTATACATTTATCCAAGATTTCTGCGCATCCCGATTGTTTGGAAATAATAGTTGGCACACTACATTGCATTGCTTCCAACGGAGATATACCAAATGGTTCGGAAACAGAAGGCATTATATATACATCACTTGCCTTTAAGACTTCATATACTTGCTTACCTTTCATAAATCCGGGGAAATGGAAACGATCGGCAATACCACGTTCTGCCACTAAGCGAATCATTGCATTCATCATATCACCACTTCCGGCCATTACAAAGCGTACATTACGTGCACGCTTTAATACCATAGCGGCTGCTTCCACAAAATATTCCGGTCCCTTCTGCATCGTAATACGGCCCAGGAAAGTAACAATTTTTTCTTTAGGATTTTTATGTGGAACGATATCTTGAATTTCTTTTGATAATGGAGATACTGCATTGTGTACAGTAAACACCTTTCGCGGATCCTGATAATATTTATGGATAACTGTCTGACGAGTCAGTTCACTTACACACATAATACAGTCGGCATGGTCCATACCATTCTTTTCAATAGAATATACAGTAGGATTTACATTACCACGACTACGGTCAAAATCAGTTGCATGAACATGGATGACTAATGGTTTTCCTGAGATTTGCTTTGCATGAATGCCAGCCGGATAAGTAAGCCAGTCATGAGAATGGATAATATCAAACTTTTGCTGGCGAGCAACGACTCCTGCTACAATCGAATAGTTATTAATTTCTTCGTGCAAATTATCCGGATAACGTCCGGAAAACTCCATACAACCCAAATCGTTTGTATGCATATAATTGAAGTCAGCATAAATATGTTCACGCAAGTCATAATACAGTTGCGGATCCATATAACTTCCAACACGACTAT
>HF993148.1 GCA_000436795.1 Bacteroides sp. CAG:1076 | reverse complement strand
CAGTTTTCTTTCCATCAAACAAACAATAGCAAAATCAGACAACCGGAAAACAAGCAATCATATAATTATCAGTAAACTATTGCAGAAAAATAAAAAATCATGTATTTTTGTTCACATTAATTTAGCATAAGTCTAACCCGATAAACTTTTAAAATTTTAATATGGCAGACTCAAAAACAATTCTCAGCGGAGCTGAAGAGAAAATGGATATGGCAATTATGTATCTGGAAGATGCACTGGCACACATCCGTGCCGGAAAAGCTGATGTACGTTTGCTGGACGGTATCCGTGTAGATTCTTACGGAAGTATGGTTCCTATTAATAATGTAGCAGCCGTAACTACTCCCGATGCTCGCAGCATCGCAATCAAGCCGTGGGATAAAAGCATGTTCCGCGTAATTGAAAAGGCTATTATTGACTCCGATCTGGGTATCATGCCCGAAAACAACGGAGAAATTATCCGTATAGGTATTCCTCCTTTGACAGAGGAGCGCCGTAAACAACTGGCAAAGCAGTGTAAAGGTGAAGGTGAAACAGCCAAGGTGAGTGTCCGCAATGCACGCCGTGATGCAATTGACGCACTGAAAAAAGCAGTAAAAGACGGTATGCCTGAAGATGAACAGAAAAATTCTGAAGCAAAATTACAGAAGGCTCACGACAAGTATATCAAACAAATAGATGAAATGCTTGCTGCCAAAGACAAAGAAATCATGACTGTTTAATATTCATAAAGGATGAAGAATGAAGTATGTACGACGCGCAAGTAAAAGCATGCGCCGGCTTCTCTTCATCCTTTATTTTTCACCTTATAAAAATTTGGAAAAAGGCTTAGTCATAAAAAATACAGGAAGCTGGTATCTGGTCAAGACAGATGATAACCGGCAAGTAGAATGTAAAATAAAAGGGAACTTCCGTTTAAAAGGAATCCGCAGTACAAACCCTATCGCTGTAGGCGACCGGGTACAAATTTCAATCAATTCCGAAGGTACGGCTTTCATTACAGAGATAGAGGACCGAAAGAATTATATCATCCGCCGTGCATCCAATTTGTCTAAACAATCACATATTATTGCAGCCAATCTGGACCAGTGTATGCTGGTAGTAACCGTCAATTATCCGGAAACATCGACGACTTTCATCGACCGTTTTTTGGCATCGGCGGAAGCTTATCGCGTTCCGGTTTGTCTTGTATTCAACAAAACCGACCGTTATTCAAAGGAAGAACTTCATTATTTGGACGGATTGATCCATCTGTATACCCATATCGGCTATCCATGTTTCAGAATTTCTGCCTTGAATGAAACCGGACTTGATGAAATAAAACAGGCTCTGGAGGGCAAAGTCACTTTGTTTTCCGGCCATTCGGGAGTAGGAAAGTCAACTCTAATCAACGCCATTTTACCCGAACAACATCTAAAGACCGGTGAAATATCGACCGTTCATAACAAAGGTATGCACACAACTACTTTTTCTGAAATGTTTCCTGTTGGCAAAAATGGATATATCATTGATACGCCGGGAATTAAAGGTTTCGGAACTTTCGACATGGAAGACGAAGAAGTAGGACACTATTTCAAAGAAATTTTTGAATTTTCTGCCCAATGCAAATACGGAAACTGTACACATCGTCATGAACCGGGATGTGCCGTACGCGAAGCGGTAGAAAAGCATTATATCAGTGAATCACGTTATGCCTCCTACTTGAACATGCTGGAAGATAAGGAAGAAGGCAAATATCGTTCGGCTTATTAATCATTTAACTTTAACAGACATGAGAAAATACGCTTTTTGTATACTGTTTGCTGCATTGGCATGTGTCTCGGCAACAAACGCCAACGCAAAGAAGAATTCAACTCCTACCCCCGAAGAAAAAGGTCTTTCCTTTATCAATCGGGAAAGCGCTGAAGCTTTTGTCAGTTTTCTGGCATCCGACGAACTGAAAGGACGAGAAGCTGGCACCGAAGGAGGACGAATCGCAGGCAACTATATCGCATCATTGCTACAGCAATGGGGAGTATCTCCCTTGTTCGACAGTTACTTCCAACCTTTTGAAGCCTACCGCGTAGAGCGTCAGAAAAAAGGAAGACTACAAGTACATCCGGATTCTATTCAGTTAATCAAGCAGGGAGTTCACCAAAAATACAATATGCGTAATGTTCTTGCCAAAATAGAAGGCAAGAATAAAAATGAATTCGTAATTATCGGTGCCCACTATGACCACATCGGTTACGATCCGATGCTGGATGGCGACCAGATTTATAACGGTGCCGACGACAATGCTTCCGGAGTTTCGGCCGTTCTGCAAATAGTTCGTTCATTCCTTGCATCAGGCCAACAGCCGGAACGTACCGTTATCTTCGCTTTTTGGGACGGCGAAGAAAAAGGATTGCTTGGTTCAAAATACTTTGCACAGACTTTTCCTCAAATCAATCAGGTGAAGGGATATCTGAATTTCGACATGATAGGAAGAAACAATGACGAGTCGCGTCCGTGGCATGTCGTGTACTTTTTTACTAAAAGTAAACCTGCCTTTGGCGAATGGCTGAAGAAAGATATCGAACACTATCACCTGAACCTACAACCCGATTACCGCGCTTGGGATAATCCTGTAGGAGGAAGTGACAATGGAACATTTGCCAAACTGGGTATTCCTATCATGTGGTATCATACCGACTGGCATCCCGATTACCATCTTCCGGGCGACGAAGCTCCCAAAATCAACTGGGACAAACTGGTAGAAATAACCAAAACCTCTTTCTTAGGGCTATGGAAAATGGCAAATACCTCTTTCTAATAATGCAAAAAGAGAGTAACGTCCTGACAAAAACCTGAAAGAACTTATTGTAGTGTGACTTATCCCAGAAAATACATCAATATAGATTGTATCGGATTGAGTCCTTCAAAGCCTGCTTAAACAACTTCCTTTTGAGAAATGTTTAAGCAGGCTTTGTGCATTAATCCTATTTTCCCAGAAACGACATGCGCCCTTTTGTAAAATTCAGCAAAAAAGCATTTGTTCTTTAAACATTATATTAAGTTCACCATCAAAAACAAACAAATAGTATCCCTAACCTTAATTTTAGACAATACATCAGGACGTTTTTCTGTATATATCAACATGGTACATAAAAAAGAGCCGCACATCCGGAATAAATACTATCTTTGCACTCTATAACATCTAAGCAAATACATCACAAATGGGATTGTTCATAAGAAAAAGTATCGAAATGCTGCAAGCAGAGGCACAGCAGTCGGGTAACAAGACACTGAAACGGGTGCTTGGTCCGGTCAGCCTGGTAGCCTTGGGGGTAGGAGTCATCATCGGTGCGGGACTATTCTCCATTACGGGAACCGTCGCATCGGAATACACAGGTCCTGCCATCACGCTGTCATTCATCATTGCAGCCATAGGATGCTGTTTCGCCGGACTATGTTATGCTGAGTTCGCATCCATGATTCCTGTTGCCGGAAGTGCGTATACTTATTCGTATGCAACTATGGGCGAACTGATTGCATGGATTATCGGCTGGGACCTGGTCTTGGAATATACAGTAGCGGCAACCACCGTAAGTATCAGTTGGAGCCGTTATCTGGTGGTCTTTCTGCAAGGCATAGGTATTGAACTTCCCCATGCCCTCACCGCATGCCCGTGGGATGGAGGGATTGTCAATATACCAGCCATGCTGATCGTAATCCTCATGAGCCTTATCCTTATGCGAGGCATAGCAGGCAGTTCCCTTTTCAACGGGTTGATTGTCTTTCTGAAAATCGGTGTAATTCTGATATTTGTCTTCCTTGGATGGAAATTCATACAAGCCGAAAATTACGTACCCTACATACCCGAGAACACAGGAAAGCTTGGCGAATTCGGTTTTTCCGGCATTCTGCGCGGAGCAGCTATCGTATTCTTTGCCTTTTTAGGATTCGATGCAGTTAGCACTGCCGCTCAGGAAACCAAAAATCCCCAGCGGAACATGCCGATCGGTATCCTTGTTTCACTGCTGGTGTGTACTATTCTGTACATTCTGTTCGCCCACGTCATGACAGGAGTGGCACACTATACCGAATTTCAGGGACAGGAAGGTATTGCCCCCGTAGCCGTAGCTATCGAACACATGGGCAGCACCAATTCCGCAGGTGTCTTCGAACTGGCTTATCCGTGGCTGAACAAAGCCATCATCCTTGCCATTCTTTTCGGGTACTGCTCGGTCATCATGGTTACTTTACTCGGACAAAGTCGTGTATTCCTCAGCATGAGCCACGACGGACTACTGCCGCCGTTCTTTTCACGTATCAATGAACGTTTCCGCACGCCGGTACACAGCAACTGCCTGTTCATGATTGTAGTAAGCCTGCTGGCTGGATTTGTCCCCGCACAAGTAGCCGGCGAAATGACAAGCATCGGCACCCTGCTTGCTTTTACACTGGTATGTGCCGCCGTGCTCATCGTACGCAAGACCATGCCTAACGTTCACCGTACCTTCAAGACACCGTTTGTACCTTTTGTCCCCATTATGGGTATCCTGACTTGCCTGTGCATGATGTGCTTCCTGCCTGCTGATACCTGGATACGACTGGTACTATGGATGCTGATAGGTCTGGACGTATATGCTTCGTACGGTAGAAAATATAGCAGACTGGAACCGGGACAGGCACATCGCAAAGGCGACATCGTACTGAACATATTAGGACTTGCCCTCTCCGTTTTGTGCGTCATCACCGGATTGTGGCACCAGCAAACCGTAGGCTGGGATGCGGACAAGACTTTACTGACCATTTCTTTCGCATTCGCATTTACTCACTGTGCATACTATATGCTACGCATCTGGAAGCAGTCGAAAGAGATAAAACCACTCGTTTAGAGCATGCTTCTGTTAAAAAGAAGCTATAAACAATGCTGAGGAACAGAAAAAACGAAGATTGAACTACTGACTATAAGAGAAAATGTTGTTATTTTACAGCAATTTAGAGAGTATGGACAAAAATATATTACTGACAGCCATCCGTGCATCGTTAGAAGCCGGGGCAGAAATTATGAACGTGTATACCGATCCTAATGCGGATTTTGAGATAGAGAAGAAAGCAGACAACTCCCCTTTGACCATTGCCGACCGCAAGTCGCACAAGGTTATCGCAGCACATCTGGCTTCCACTCCTTATCCCGTTCTCAGCGAAGAAGGGAAGAAAATTCCAGTCGAAGAGCGACAAAGCTGGAACGAACTATGGATAGTCGACCCGCTGGATGGTACCAAAGAGTTTATTAAACGTAACGGAGAATTTACCGTAAACATTGCTTATGTAAAGAACGGCAGACCGGAAGCAGGAGTAATCTATATTCCTGTAAAGGAAGAATTGTACTTTGCCGACTGCCAGTATGGAGCTTACAAGGTAGAACATATTACCCGTCTGACTGCAAATGAAACGGTAGACAGCCTTATCGGCAAGGCACATCGCCTGCCCTATCAGGAAGAGACGCCGCGCAACAACTTTGTTGTCGTAGCATCCCGCTCCCACCTGACACCGGAAACAGAGGCCTATATCGAGAAAATGAAACAAGAACATCAGACAGTGGAAACCGTATCGAAAGGCAGTTCACTGAAACTGTGCCTGATAGCTGAAGGAAAAGCTGACGTTTATCCGCGGTTCGCACCAACGATGGAATGGGATACAGCTGCCGGTCATGCTATTATTCGCGCCATGGGTAAAGAAGTTTATCAGGCCGGAACCCAGGAACCTCTGCAATATAATAAGGAAGACTTGTTGAACCCGTGGTTCATAGCCGAATAACCTATTTATGACAGTAGAAGTTATTATTGTACTTGTTGCGCTTGTCGCTATGCTGACAGCGCTGATTATGGATAAGATGCGTCCGGGAATGATTCTGTTCTCGGTCGTCGTCCTATTTCTCTGTACCGGAATACTTACCCCGAAAGAAATGCTGGAAGGATTCAGCAACAAAGGAATGATAACCGTTGCCATGTTGTTTCTGGTAAGTGAAGGCATCCGACAAAGCGGAGCCTTGACACAGGTCATCAAGAAACTGCTGCCACAGAGCCAGACCACAGTATTCAAGGCTCAGGTACGCATGCTTCCTACCATTGCCTTCATATCAGCCTTTCTGAACAATACTCCGGTGGTAGTTATATTTGCTCCTATCATCAAGAGATGGGCAAGCTACGTAAAACTTCCTGCCACTTACTTTCTTATTCCATTGTCGTACGTTACGATTCTGGGAGGTATCTGTACACTGATAGGAACATCAACCAATCTGGTAGTACACAGCATGATACAAGATGCAGGGATGAAAGGATTCAGCATGTTCGAGCTGGGAAAAGTAGGTATTTTCATTGCCATTGCAGGCATCATTTACCTGTTTCTGTTTTCCAGCAAGCTGTTGCCTGCCGACCGTCCTGAAACACTTTCAGGTGAAGACGAGGAAAACAACTCATCAATTCATCCGGTAGAAGCCGTCATTGGCGCACGTTTTCCGGGTATCAACAAACGGGTAAGCGAATTCAACTTCAAACGTCACTACGGTGCAGAAGTAAAAGAAATCCGCCGCGGCGGTAATACTTACAAAGACCTGAATGACATCAGCTTTCGCGAAGGAGATACACTGGTATTGCTTGCCGACGACAGCTTTATCAAGACCTGGGGAGAATCGTCAGTCTTCATCATGCTTGCCAACGGTAAAGACTATGAACCTGCCGGAAAGAAAAAACGCTGGTTCGCATTGTTCCTGTTGCTGTTTATGATTATCGGAGCTACAATCGGTGAATTGCCGGGCATACAGAAACTGCTGCCTGAAGGCATCAAGCTGGATATGTTCTTCTTTGTATCTATTACAACGGTTATCATGGCATGGACCAAGATATTTCCACCCCGGAAGTATACCAAATATATTTCATGGGACATCCTGATTACCATCGCCTGTGCTTTCGCCATCAGCAAAGCAATGGAAAATTCCGGAGTAGCCGACCTGCTGGCTGGTTATATCATCGACTTGAGCCGGAGTCATGGTCCGTACGTTCTGCTGGCAGTGCTGTTTATCATTACCAATATCTTTACCGAACTGATAACCAACAACGCAGCAGCGGCCCTCTCCTTCCCGCTTGCTCTGTCACTATCGCAGCAACTGGGAGTAAATCCTATGCCTTTCTTTGTAGTAATCTGCATGGCAGCTTCTGCCAGCTTCTCTACTCCGATAGGCTATCAGACCAACCTGATTGTACAAGGTATCGGGAACTACAAGTTCACCGACTTCGTGCGAATCGGATTGCCGCTGAACATTATTACTTTTTTGATTTCGATATTCGTCATACCTCAAATATGGCCTTTTTAACTAATAACCAAACGATATGGAAGAAACCAAACATATTTACCCGATATTTGACCGCATGCTGACCCGTTCCGATAAAGAGGAACTGCTAAAACAGCACAGTGTCATGATCTGGTTTACCGGACTAAGTGGTTCGGGCAAAAGTACCATTGCCATTGCGCTGGAGCGGGAATTGCAAAAACGTGGACTGCTCTGCCGTATATTGGATGGCGACAACATCCGCAGCGGCATCAACAATAATCTGGGATTCTCGGCCGAAGACCGTGTAGAAAATATCCGCCGCATTGCGGAAATAGGCAAATTATTCGTCGACACGGGCATTATTACGCTCGCAGCATTCATCAGTCCGAACAACGATATCCGTGAAATGGCCGCAAACATCATCGGCAAGGAGGATTTCATGGAAATCTATGTCAGCACTCCCATAGAAGAATGCGAACGCCGCGACGTAAAAGGTCTGTACGCCAAGGCACGTAAAGGAGAAATAAAAAACTTTACCGGCATATCTGCCCCCTTTGAGGCACCGGAACATCCAGCCTTGTCACTGGATACCTCGAAGCTTTCGGTAGAAGAATCGGTCAACAAACTACTTGACTTAATCCTACCCAGAGTAACCCGATAAGCGGAACTAACAAAGTCCACTTTAACACAAGAAACCACTGGTTTATGAAATAATATGAGTACTTTTGCGCGATTATTTGGGATTCATACTATTTTATATCCATTTGCCATTCATACTGGCAGCTTATAAAACAAGTAAGCGGAAACCAGTCTGTGTAACCCTGATAAAACATTCATAATTCAGATATGAAAGAAGAATATAAATTAAGCCACCTGAAAGAACTCGAAGCCGAGTCTATCCATATAATCCGTGAGGTGGCTGCC
>HF993147.1 GCA_000436795.1 Bacteroides sp. CAG:1076 | reverse complement strand
AGGGCTTCCCCTCCCGCAGGGGCTTTCTCCGGATGCTCAGGGAATGATGACAAATGGGAGCTTAATAGAAAATGCCGAAGCTTATTAATATTGATAATGCATTCAGCGCTTTCATCTTGTCGAAAAAGTCACAGATCCATATTTTCATTGAGTGAAGTGTCTATTTGCTATAAAGAAACCATGGCTTAAGATGATTTAGAATTTTGCTCCTTATTGAAGAGAAAATAGGCTTAATATAGAAAAATAGTAGCCTTTAAGTTATAACTATATAAAAAATCCTCTTATTTCAGCCAAGATGGATTTTAGTTATATGGCTAAAATAAGAGGATTTTATCTTTTAAATTTCAATTTATGATTTTATCTTGATAGAGATAGACTCTTTTTCATCAGACTCCGCGTATGGTGTTGATGACATTGTTATCTTTATTTATTATATTTTTCAAGTAATCCGATTGCTACTTCGTCACCCAAGTCTCTTGCTTTTTGCAAATTTGAGATTCCCTTTTCCATTTGTTTCTGTTGAACTTGGATATACCCTAACATACGGTATGCCGGTGCATTTTGAGGATCGATGGATATAGCCTTCTCAAGTGCTTGAATAGCTTCTTCTACTTGATTGACACGTAAACATACACCTCCTTTTTCTACCCAGTAATTAACATTGTTCGGATCTAATTCTACAGCTTTGTTTATGTCATCAATTGCTTGCTGGTACATGCGGCATTGCATTTCAGCCTGCATACGAGTGAGATAAAATTCAGCAGAAACTTGTCCCAGCATGGCATCGTAAAAGTCATTATAGTCTGCTACCGCTCCTCGATAATCCTCTATTGCAATTTTTGCACCTGCGCGTTCATACAAATAAGGAGCTGCATCTTCTCCATAAGGCTTATTAAATCGTGCAACGGCACTATCCATTAGGGCAACAACTTCCTTTTTGTCTACTCCTTCCATCAAGTCTTTGGCTTTAGCGCTCGAATAGAATGTTGCAGCGGAAGCAAGCGGGCTCTTGTTTACCTTGTCGTAAGCCGTAAAGGCTTCTGCATATTTCTGCATGGCGAAATAAATATCTCCTTGTACTTGATAGTATATAGGTTGCTGAGCTATTTGGATAGCCTCATTGATTTCATTTAGTGCACGGTCGAAAGTCCAGTCGGCATAAGTAGATTTATCTCCTTTATTCAACTGATAACTGTAAATCAGTTTAGAAATATTATAGTGAGCATCATCCTTTTGCTTCGATAAATCAAGCATTTTGTTCATGTCCTCGGTTGCCAGAGCATTGTGAGCATCATCACCGTAATTCATATAACAAGTAGCCCGACGCAGATATCCTTCCTGATTTTCCGGGTATTTGGCAATAAAATCGTTCAACAGGTTCAGATAGCTGTCACGGTCGAGTGTAGATGCTGCCATATAGAGGTATACCAATGCCTGAGATTCATCCTCAGGAAGCCCTTTCTTTATGCCAATAGACTTAAGAGTAAGATCGTTTACCGATAGGGCACTAATCGAAAGAGAAGATGCATAGGTAACTCCGATGGCATAACTTTCCTTACTTTCCGGATCAGAATTTTTCTGGATTAACCCCAGAACTTCTCCGTTTGCATTCATTACTGGACAGCTTACTGTTTTGTCTGTAGTTTGCATATTCAGCGTATAGTAGAAAGAATTGTTGCCTATCGTATCAATTTTGGCTATTGTACCATTTTGTCCATCGGCCGATTTTTGAGTGGAGTATGGAAGCAAATAAACTGTTTCACCCAGTGTCGCGGTCTGTGAAGCAGGTTGAAGTGCGGCAGCCTTTTTGTCAAATTCAGTTTTGAACTTAACAACATCGTAAATATCGTTTGCTCCCATAATATATTTTACGGGTAGCTCTTTACCGTCTGCTGTTACGATGACTGCATGATCTGCTCCTTTGAAGAGTGTATAATCAGATACGGCAGTTCCTTGTTCGTCGATATAGAATCCGTTTCCCGTATTTAATATTTGGTTCTCTTTGTTATAAGTTATAACAGAAAAGACCGCTTTTCTGGCTTTGCTTGCCCATTTGGGAAGCTCTTGTGAGAATCCCGTAAGGAATGACATTCCACAAGCTAATATAAGTATTGTCTTTTTCATGTACTTTTACGTTTATGTTTTATTCTTCATTTGTGAATCCACGCTGCTTGATAGCTTCGTAGATAAGGATACCTGCTGCAACTGATACGTTAAGTGACTCGATGGAGCCGAACAGTGGAATCTTAATCCATTCATCGCATAAAGCAAGATGTTCGTAAGGTACTCCCGTATCTTCTGCTCCCATGATGATACAAGTAGGATCTGTATAAGTTGCTTTTGTATAATCGTAGTCACCCTTTTCGGTCGCAGCTACAATTTTAAACCCACTTTCTTTCAGGAACTTAATCGTATTGGTAAGATTATTCTCACGGCATACAGGGATGGTGTGCAATGCACCGGCAGAAGTCTTGATGGCATCGGCATTTACACTGACACTATTTTTCGAAGGGATAATGATAGCATCGACTCCGGCACATTCACAGGTACGTGCGATAGCTCCAAAGTTTCGTACGTCAGTAAGCCCGTCCAGCATAATCAGCAGCGGGTTCTTTCCTTGTTCGAAGAGGAAAGGTACGATGTCCTCCGTACGTTGATAGGTGATAGGGGAGATAAATGCTATTACTCCCTGATGATTCTTTTTCGTGATACGGTTGATGCGTTCCACAGGAACACGCTGTACAGGGATAAATGTATCTTTCAGTACGGCAAAGAGTTCTTTCGAGAGATCACTCTGAATGTCTTTTTTCACCAGTACTTTATCTATTTCCTTACCTGCCTGTATGGCCTCTATGACGGCTCTTACGCCGAATATCATTTCATTTTTTTCAATCATATCTTTTTATTTTCGTTTTTTTTAAAGACTTGAGTTTCCTTCCAGTAGCGCACGAGCATTGTTCAGTGCCGCTTCTGTAAGTGTGCTTCCACTCAGCATATTGGCAATCTCCTGTACACGTTCTTCCTGTGTAAGCAGTCGGATGTGGCTGTTGGTCCCCGTTTCGGTATCCTCTTTATACACCTTGTAATGGGAAGTGCCTCGTGCCGCAATCTGTGGCAGATGAGTTATACTGATAACCTGACGGTTCTGGCGTCCCATATCCTGCATGATAAGTGCCATCTTTTCTGCAATCGAACCAGATACTCCAGTGTCGATTTCATCGAAGATTATAGTTGGAAGCTTCACTGCTCCGGCAATCATGGCTTTCAGTGAAAGCATGACACGAGCAATTTCTCCTCCTGAAGCAATGGAGGCCACATTCTGCAATGTCCCGTTTTTGTTGGCAGAAAAAAGAAATGTTACACTATCCATTCCTTTGGCATCCGGTTCCTTACGTGGAGTCAGTTCTACGGCAAAGCGTACATTGGGCATTCCTAATGGAACGAGCAATGACTTCATGTGCTCCTCTATATGGCGTGCAGATGTTGTACGGAGTCCGGTCAGTAGTGAAGCCTGTTTCAGTACCTCATCATACAACTGTGCTTTGTGATTGTTTAGCTCAGCAATACGGTCATCGAAGGAAGTAATGGCATTCAGTTGCTTGCGGTAATTGTCTGTCAGCTCGATAAGTGCTTCCACCGAATCGACTTTGTGCTTTTGCTGAAGGCTGTAAATCTGGTTCAATCGTTCGTTTACATAATCCAGTCGTGAAGGATTGAACTCGATTTCCTCTTCGGCTCCTGCCAGGTCGTGGGCTATATCTTTCAGTTCGATGTAGCAACTGTTCAGCCGTTCAGTCCATTCTGCAGCCGGAGCATATACACGTGCGATGTTCTGCAAGGTTTGCATACATTCCTTAGTCTGTGAAAGCGCTCCACCTTCTTCACCGTCTATCAACTGTTCTGCCTTGTACAGTCCAGCTTTGATATCTTCTGCATGGCTCAAGGTTTCAGCTTCCTGTTCCAGCTCACTCTGTTCTCCTTCTTTCAGATTAGCTTCTTCCAGTTGTTCCAGCTGGAAACGAATGTAATCTTCATCCTTGCGGCTTTTCTCTGCCTGTTCGATAAAATCTTCCAGTTCACGGCATACCTGCCTGTAGTCTGCATATACTTGCTGGTACTGGGCAAGTTGTTTATCATCCTGCGCCAGAATATCCAGTATATTCAACTGGAAACCCTCTTTGTTGAGTAGCAGGTTCTGATGTTGACTATGTACATCAATCAGTTTCTCTCCCAGAACTTTCATCTGAGCCAGTGAGGCTGGAGTATCGTTTATGAAAGCACGACTCTTTCCGTTTGCCGAAACCTCCCGTCGCAGAATACATTCTTCGGGATCATATTCGATGTCGTTTTCGGCAAAAAAAGATTCCATGCCATAGCTGGAAATGCGGAACCGGGCTTCGACAATACATTTGGATGCTCCGTTCTTGATAGCTTTTACATCGGCACGCTGGCCCAATAGTAGACCAATCGCCCCCAGAATGATAGATTTTCCGGCTCCCGTTTCGCCTGTAATGACCGAAAAGCCGGATGAAAAGTCAATGTCCAGCTTGTCGATCAATGCATAGTTCTGTATATAAATAGACTGTAACATACGTATTCCTTTCGGTTTACTTAATGGAGTATGGCAGCAAGTTTATCGATGATATCTTCCGCCACTTCCTTCTTTCCTTTCAGGGGATAAGGCGTTTTTCCCTGTCGGTCGATAATCGTGATTTTATTGGTATCACAACGGAAACCGGCACCTTTGTCGTTCAGCGAGTTGAGTACAATGAAATCGAAGTTCTTCCGTTCCAGCTTGTCCTGAGCATGCTGCACTTCATCGTTGGTTTCCAGAGCAAAGCCAACCAGACACTGATGCGGTTTCTTTTCCTTGCCCAGTGCTGCTGCGATATCCTGAGTCGGTTTCAGACGTAGAACCAGATCTTCTTTTTCACGTTTGATCTTGTGGTCGGCAGTCTGTTCCGGTGTAAAGTCGGCTACTGCTGCGCACAGAATACCAGCATCTGCTCCGGCATATGCCTCTTTTGCAGCAAGATACATCTGTTCTGCACTTTCCACATCTATCCGATGGATGCGCGGATGTACGGCGTTCATGTTTACCGGTCCGCTAATAAGTGTGACTTCTGCACCACGTTCGGCACAGACCTCTGCCAGCGCATAGCCCATCTTTCCCGAAGAATAGTTTCCGATAAAACGTACCGGATCTATCTTTTCGTAAGTCGGGCCAGCGGTAATCATTACCTTTTTGCCTTTCAGGTCCTCCTGTCGGGCAAAGAAAGCCTCCAGTACCTCCACAATCTTTTCCGGCTCTTCCATTCTTCCTTTTCCCACCAGGTGACTGGCAAGCTCTCCCGAAGCCGGTTCGATGATGTGATTTCCGTACGAACGGAGAATATCGAGGTTATGCTGTGTAGAAGGATGAGCAAACATATCCAGGTCCATTGCCGGAGCCACGAACACGGGAGCTTTCATAGAAAGGTAAGTAGTAACCAGCATGTTGTCGGCTATGCCGTGTGCCATCTTACCGATGGTTGAAGCAGTAGCAGGAGCTATAACCATAGCATCAGCCCATAATCCCAGATCTACGTGACTGTGCCATGTTCCGTCGCGCTGCGAGAAAAACTCGCTGATGACAGGCTTGCTGGTCAGCGCCGAAAGTGTAATAGGAGTAATGAATTCTTTTCCGGCAGGAGTGATGACGATCTGTACCTCTGCACCTTTTTTTATCAGGAGGCGTGTAAGCACGGCTGCCTTGTAGGCGGCAATACTTCCCGTAATGCCCAATACTAGTTTTTTCCCTTTCATTCTGTTTATTTCACCAATCCGCTTTCGCGCAATCTGATTTTAGTCAGTACATTTTTAGTATTCAGTGTAAAATCTCCGTTCAGGATCCAGCCATAATACCCCGGATCACGTTGCAGAACTTCGGCTACCGGTATACCTTTGTATTTACCAAAGTTGAAGACTTCCACGCCATTATCGTCGAATACAATGCGTCCTGCAAAATCTACATTTTTGCTGTAAGTAGAATAATCGGACAAAAACTTGATGTCGTTTTCCAGTACATCGGGATAACGGTCGAGCTGAGCTTTCAGTACTTCATATGTAGCGCGTGTATCAGCTTCTGCGGTGTGAGCGTCTTCCAGATTCTTGCCGCAGTAGAACTTGTAGGCAGCCGAAAGTGTACGCTGTTCCAGCTTGTGATAGATAACCTGGACGTCGATAAACTTACGCTTAGTCAGGTCTATATCAATGCCGGCACGCAGAAATTCTTCTACCAGCACGGGCACATCGAAACGATTGGAATTGAATCCGGCAATATCTGCTCCCTCCAGATCACGGGCAATATCCTTGGCTACTTCCTTGAATGTCGGACAGTCTGCCACATCCTCGTCGTGTATGCCATGTATAGCTGTAGAGGCTTCCGGAATGTGCATTTCCGGGTTGATACGCATGGTCTTACTTTCTTCGTTTCCGTTTGGATAAACTTTCAGGTAACAGATTTCGACGATACGGTCAGTATTTATATTTGTTCCCGTGGTTTCCAGATCGAAGAAAATCAGGGGATTCTTTAAATTCAGTTTCATAAAATAGAAATATTTGTTTCGGCACTGCCTGTCTTTTCGGTGAACTCTTCTCATTGCCGGGTGGACAAATCCGATATGCGGAGTCTTTCGCCAATGAGAAGGGCAGGCCGACTTTGTTTGTTTTTTATCAATCGTTCAGCATCATTGGCATCAGCAGCATGAGGATGTCTTCGTTTTCTTCCTGTTCTTCCGGAACGATGACTCCTGCGCGTGACGGATCTGCCAGTTCGATTACCACATTCTGTGATGAGAGGTTGTTCAGGATGTCGATCAGGAAAGAAGACTTGAATCCGATGCTCATGGCATTTCCTTCGTACTGGCAGATGATTGTTTCTTCGGCCGAGGTAGAGAAGTCGATGTCCTGTGCAGAAATCTTCATCTGGTTTTCCGACAGACTCAGCTTAATCAGGCTGCTTGCCTGTGAAGAGAATACCGACACACGGCGAAGTGCGCTGATAAACGAAGCACGATCGATGATAGCCTTGTGCGGATTGTTCTGAGGAATGACCGAATTGTAGTTCGGATAACGGCCTTCTATCAGGCGGCAGACCATGCGGTAATTTTCCAGTGTAAACGAAGCGTTACGGTCGTCGAATCCGATTTGTACGTCACCTTGTTCTTTCGGCAGTAAGTTCTTCAGCAAGTTTGCCGGCTTCTTGGGCAGGATGAATGCAGCTTTCTCGTCGCTGTGCGCAGCAAAAGTCTTGCAGCGTACCAGTTTATGACCGTCGGACGCTACAAGAGTGATGTCTTCCGGAGTTATGTCGAAATAAATACCGTTCATTACCGGGCGTAATTCGTCGTCGGCAGTTGCGAAGATACAGCGGTTCACGCCACCCATCAGTACATCGGCCGGCATGTTTACCTGAACTGCATTGCTGCCCAGTTCCTGAGTCTGCGGATATTCGTCAGCATTTTGTCCCATTAAGCTATATTTACCGTTCTGGTATTGTACAGTAATCTCCAGATTGCTGGGGTTTATCTGGAAACTCAAAGGCTGTTCCGGAATTTCTTTCAGGGCTTCCAGTAAGGTCTTGGAAGAAACGGCCAGACGTCCGTCGCCGTCGAACTCGTTGACTTCGATGGAAGTCGACAATGTAGTTTCATTGTCGGACGCAGTCATCGACAGTGTTCCGTCCTGCAACTCCAGAAGGAAACAGTCAAGTATCGGTAAGGAATTCTTTGAGTTGATAACACGACTGATAGCCTGTAAGTGGCTGAATAAGGCTGTACTTGAAACAATAAATTTCATGGTCTTTCTTATATTAATTATTTTCTAAGTTATATCATCAGATACTTCTGCAACGGGCTCTGCCGTCGGGAAGATAACACGCTTTGTTGCATGCTGTTTATCTTGCCAAAGTTACGAAAAGATTGTAGAAGCATCGCAAAAAAGAGGGTAAAAATTAGTTTACTTGTTCAGAAAAGCGTAATTTCGTGACCGATTTAAAAACTAAAAATATGGAATTAGCAGGAAAAGTGATAGCAGTTCTTGAGCCCAGAGGTGGTGTTTCAAAGAATGGTAATGAATGGAAGGTGCAGGAATATGTCATCGAAACTCACGATCAGTATCCTCGCCGGATGTGCTTCGATGTGTTTGGTGCAGACAAGATACAGCAGTTCAATATTCAGGTAGGGGAGGAATTGAATGTCTTCTTCGATATTGATGCACGCGAATGGCAGGGACGTTGGTTCAACAGTATCCGTGCGTGGAAGGTAGAACGTGTAGGTGCTGCTCAGCAGATGCCGCCGATGGATGCTCCTTTCCCGCCGATGAACGCAGCTCCGGCTGCTCCCGTAGATTTTGCGGCTTCGGACGAAAAAGACGATCTGCCTTTCTGATTTTTCTGCTGGCAGATGGAATAATACCGGACCCGTGCAGGTTGTTTTCCAATATATACCTGTACGGGTTCGTTGTTTGTAAAGATATGCATCCGGCGATTATTTGAAATCGGCTGGATATGCAAGTAACTGATACATGATGGCTTTTGCCATACGGTAGTGTCCGTTGGCATTCGGATGCAGGCGGTCGGTCGTCGCATCGTGAAAATATTGAGAATGCTCATCAAACATCGGGTAGAGTCCGCAGATACTGTTCAGGTCGATTACCGGAACAGCCCATACGTTTCCGGCTTCCTTTATCACGTTTACATATTCGTCTACGTAGAGGCCCAGCTTGTTGGGAAACGCTTCTTCCGGCTGAATGTTGTTGTTGCTGAAGCGGGCCTGTGCACGGTGTATCGGTGTCAGCAGGATGATTTGTTTGGTCGGGAAGTTCTGCTTCAGGTAACTTAGTGCCTCGTTGATTCGTCCCCTGAACGTGTTGCTATTCAGGTCGGCGCTGCGTTTCTTGCGTACTTCCTTGCCTCCGCCTTTTACGGTCGTTTCTTCGTAATTGAACGTGTACCATTCTCCTAAAGGTACTCCGGCATTATAATCGTTTGTCCCAGCGAAGATAATGATGGCGTCTACGTCATCCCCAACGTCTGCTTTCAGCTTTTGAGCTTGTTTCAAGATACCGTTCCACTGATTGCCGTTGATGCCGTACACCAATGGCTCGAGTCCCAGCATTTCGGCCAGGTACTGCCAGTAATTTTTGGTGGTTCCTACGTGTATCTTGTCGGTGATAGAGTCACCCAGAAAGGCGACTTTTTTTCCGTTCCATTGGTTTTGCCGGATGCATTCTGTTGCTTCGGGCTCATTTGTCGTTGCCATGCCGGGAATCGTCTGAGAGGAGAGAAGAAGTCCCGAAAGTAAGCATGCCATATATTTTGTGTACATGATATTTGTATTTCTTCGTGTTTTGGATAAGGAATGAAAATAAGGCACAGATAACACGGGATAACATACCGGCTTTGATTCCGGTAGCCCATGTAGTCTGTGCCTCCTTCTGAAAGTGGTTTTATTCTTTTATTCCCACTCGATTGTGGCGGGTGGTTTTGAAGAGATATCGTAGCAAACGCGGTTTACGCCTTTTACCTTATTGATGATGTCGTTCGAAACCTTTGCCATAAACTCATAAGGCAGATGAGCCCAGTCGGCAGTCATGGCATCGGTACTTGTAACGGCACGCAAAGCAACGGCACGTTCGTAAGTACGTTCGTCACCCATAACACCTACACTCTGTACCGGAAGCAAGATAACTCCTGCCTGCCATACCTGATGGTAAAGCGAAGTTTCATTGCCGTTGGCGTCGGTAACCTTCCAGTCGCGTAAGCCTTGGATGAAGATATCGTCAGCATCTTGCAGGATACGTACCTTTTCGCGTGTGATATCG
The DNA here is from genome assembly GCA_000436795.1 of Bacteroides sp. CAG:1076. GTDB lineage: Bacteria > Bacteroidota > Bacteroidia > Bacteroidales > Bacteroidaceae > Phocaeicola. The sequence continues at coordinate 2,487 of HF993147.1, read as the reverse complement.
CCCAGAATACGTACGGCAAGTCCCGGTCCTGGGAACGGATGGCGGGTAATGAGGTGTTCCGGCATACCCAGCTCGCGACCTACACGGCGTACTTCATCCTTGAACAACAGGCGGAGAGGTTCGCAAAGTTTCAGGTCCATCTTTTCGGGCAGACCACCAACATTGTGATGACTCTTGATAACAGTTCCTGTAATAGACAAAGACTCGATGCAGTCTGGGTAAATAGTACCCTGAGCCAGCCATTTCACGTCTTTTATTTTGTGAGCTTCTTCGTCGAATACGTCGATGAAGCCTTTACCAATAATCTTACGCTTGCGTTCTGGTTCGGTTACGCCTGCCAGTTCGCTGAAGAATTTTTCGCTGGCATCTACGCCGATAACGTTCAGGCCCAGACATTCATAGTCGTGAAGAACGTTCTTGAATTCGTTCTTACGCAGCATGCCGTGGTCTACGAAAATACAAGTCAGGTTCTTGCCGATAGCCTTGTTCAGCAGTACGGCTGCTACCGATGAGTCTACACCGCCGCTCAGTCCGAGAACAACTTTGTCGTCACCCAGTTGCTTTTTCAACTCGGCAACAGTCGTTTCGATGAACGATGCAGCACTCCAGTCCTGCTTACCTCCACAGATATCTACTACGAAGTTCTTCAGCAACTGTGTACCATCTTCTGTATGGAATACTTCCGGATGGAACTGTACGCCCCAGAGCTTTTCACCTTTTGCCTGATAAGCTGCTACTGCAACCTTGTCGGTAGAGGCAATGATTTCAAAATTTTCGGGGATAGCTGTAATGGTATCTCCGTGGCTCATCCACACCTGAGAGTTTTCGCGGATGCCTTTCAACAACGGGTTCTCGTGGTCGAACTTGGCCAGATGTGCACGTCCGTATTCACGTGTGTTGGCAGGTTCAACTTTACCTCCGTTGGTATACGCCATGAACTGTGCGCCGTAGCAGATACCCAAGATAGGATATTTGCCGCGAATATCGGTCAAATCAACTTTGAAGGCCTTTTCATCGTATACAGAGAAGGGGCTTCCTGAGAGGATGACACCGATAACCGACGGATCATTGTGGGGAAACTTGTTGTAGGGAACAATCTCGCAATACATGTTCAGTTCGCGTACGCGGCGGCCGATGAGCTGCGTGGTCTGTGAACCAAAGTCGAGAATAATGATTTTTTCCTGCATATTTTATTCTGTAAAATTTTCTATGCGTGCAAAGATACTCATATTTTTTTATAAATGCTACAAGTGCTTCGGAAAACGTGGGCATCTTTCGCCAAAAATGTCTCGACGTTTTTTTATTTTTTGTACAGAAAATAAAATCTTTTGTACAAATTTTATTTGTCGCGTCTGGACTGGTTCTGAATGGTGTCAGGATGTCTTTCTGTAAAGATGGCCTTGTACAGAACTTGCTTATGCCAGTTGCCGCACGTGTCTGTGTGTTTTCTCCGGCCTTTTTGCATAATGCATTTTCCGTTTGTTGTACTCTGTTTTCCCGGAAATGCTATTCCTTTTTAGTTGCCTTTTGAGTTGTTTTATTGTCTGGAAAGCTTTGCAGGAATATTCTCCTTATATATTATAGATAGCGAAACGGGCAGAACGCATATCGGGAAAAACGCTGCTGGGTAAGGCAGACGAAATGGTTACTTAATATATAAAGGAGAATGGAAAGCAATCCGTAGACCGATTGCAATAAAGGCTGGGAAGAGGTTGGTGTTTGTCCCGAAGGACAGAAAGGAGTATTGCATGGTGTGAAAACAATCTACGTGTAAAGTACGGATTGCAAAATGACATGAAACGGAGTTTGCAACAAAGCTTTCCATGAAAATTACTGAAAAAACAAATCGATTTTTTCTTAATTTTAATACTTTTCGTGCCCAAGTTCAAAAAGAAATTCTTATTTTTGCAACGCAATCAGGAAAGAAGGGGTAGATAAATCCTGAATACCTGAGGGCTGAGATTTAAAAAAGCGAGTGTTTTAAAATTGAATTATAAAACCTTTAAAATTTAAACAAAATGATTAAAGTAGGTATTAACGGTTTCGGTCGTATCGGCCGTTTCGTATTCCGCGCAGCTCAAAACAGAAACGATATCCAGATCGTAGGTATTAACGACTTGTGCCCGGTTGATTACTTGGCTTACATGTTGAAATATGATACAATGCACGGTAAATTCAACGGAACTATCGAAGCAGACGTTGAAAACAGCAAATTGATTGTTAATGGCAAAGAAATCCGTGTAACAGCTTGCAAAGATCCTAAAGAATTGGCTTGGAACGAAGTAGGTGCTGAATACGTAGTAGAATCTACTGGTTTGTTCTTGACTAAAGAAAAAGCTCAGGCTCACATCGAAGCTGGTGCTAAATATGTTGTAATGTCAGCTCCTTCTAAGGATGACACTCCGATGTTCGTTTGCGGTGTTAACGAAAAGACTTACGTTAAAGGTACTCAGTTCGTTTCTAACGCTTCTTGTACTACTAACTGCT
>HF993146.1 GCA_000436795.1 Bacteroides sp. CAG:1076 | reverse complement strand
TATCATATTTTTCCAATAGATTTAAAGTTCTCAAAATTTGCGCAACATTCATTGCAAATGATATTGCCCCTCTTCCCTTGAAAGGTGGATTTCCATCAAACAGTTCAGGGATAGTTCCAAGACAATGCAAGCTCATTTCATCTTCATAGCCAATCATTTGCCGCTCGACAAACGAAATCGCGCTACGTTTATACAAGCGCAAATAAGCCTCCAGATAAAAACCTTCCAGCCATGGCCACGCAGTACCTTGATGATATGCATAATCGCGCTGCAACTGCGGACCCACGTAATTAGGATTGTATCCACCACTCTTAGGACTCAAAGAGCGCAAGCCTTTAGGTGTAAGCAATTCCTTTGTAACGATATCCACAACACCTTTTTTCTGTTTTGCATCTAATGGAGAATAATCGAAAGCTGCCGCAAAAATCATATTAGGACGAACACTCCAGTCCAGCATATCACCATCTACATAATCCAGCAAATAACCATATTCATTCAAGAAAGTGCTGACAAAAGACTGCCCCGCTCTTCCTGCTAATTCTGCCAGACGAGATGTAAAATCAGAAGGTCCTTCATTTTCTGCGACCAGTTCTGAAACATACATCAATGCATTATACCAAAGTGTATTAAATTCGACAATATATCCTGAACGTGGTGTTACCGGCCGTCCATTAACAGTCGCATTCATCCATGTTACCGCCTTTTCCGTTCCATGAGAATAAACCAGTCCATTATCACAGACAGTCAAATTAGGATGCTTTCCATCGGCAAGATAAGTCATTATATCCTTCAAAAGCGTACCATATTTCTGATAAGCATCCTTACGAGAAACAGTCTTGCCAAACTGCTGGATAGTCCATACAGCCCATAAAAGCACATCCGGCTGTTCCATCTCATATACCTTCAAAGTTGTATCTTCGTCATTCATAAAAGCATAAATAGCCTTTATGGCAGTACGCATCACCGTATCAAACTTATCAAGTTCATTAATAGCAAGAGTCAGTCCCGGCAATGAAATGAACATATCACGTGCACGACATTTAAACCAAGGATAACCCGCCAAAATATAAGATTCCTCGCCTTGTTTGTTGAGGAACTGATGAGCTGCATTGATAAGGCAGTTTTTAAAGCTATCACGAGGAGTACGTCTGTCGGCTTCCAGAGCAAACAACTCATTCAACTTTTCAGGCTCTATTTCAGAAATACCGCCAGAAAAGACAATAGGCTCATCTTTTGTTATTTCCATTTCGAAATATCCCGGAACATACAAGTCCTCATTAAAGTCATATCCACGTTCTTGCTCCTTCGTATATTCTATGCCTCTATACCAGTCAGGCTGGAAATGAAAATCATTTTCCTTACTCATTTGCATATACAAGTCAGGATACCCAGGATACATACAAGTTTTTAAGCCATTCTTTACTTCGTCATAATGGCGACTTGCCTGTGAGTTTTCATGTGTATACTGACGGACACTGCGAAAAGCCAAGTACGGACGTAAACGAAGAATCGTAGTAGAATGAGCCTCCAGCAAAGTATAGCGAATCAATATTCGATTTTCATGATGAACAAATAGTTTTTCTTTTTTCAGAACTACTCCTCCTACTCTATAGATTGTAGTAGGGACTTTTTCACATTCAAACTCACGGATATACTTATGTCCACGCGGACTAAAATTATCCCCATGATATTTATGGAGCCCCAAATTGAATTCAGCTCCGTGCTGTACTACCGTTTCATCCAAAGAGGAAAGTAAAACATGGTTTTCATCATCCAGTTCTGGTACAGGGATGACTAACAAACCATGATATTTGCGAGTATTACAATCTACAATTGTAGAACAGTGGTACGCACCCGAACGATTTGTACGTAAAATCTCACGCGTAAGAGATTCTTCCAAATTCGTCATTAGCGTTTTGTCGAATCGTAAATAACTCATAGCTGTTATATTAAGGTTATAATTAATAATTCTATAAAAAATGTTATTTTATTGCTTCCTCAAAAATAGTAATTAAATAAAATAAAGAGAAAAATAAATGGGTATTTTTTCCATTTTCCGACAAAAAAAATTCCATTTGCAACTAATTGACGACAAAGCTGCTTCAATAATGTCTTTTTAATAATAAAAAAACAGAGGGGCCATCTGGTTTTACCGCCAGACAGCCCCTCTGCATATAAAAATCTATCAAGAATTATTTAATCATATCAAAGCCACAATATGGAACCAAAGCCTTCGGAATTCGAATACCTTCTGGTGTCTGGTTATTCTCCAACAATGCTGCAACAATACGAGGCAAAGCCAGAGCTGAACCATTCAATGTATGGCAAAGTTCAGTTTTCTTATCAGCATTACGATAACGACATTTCAAACGATTTGCCTGATACGTATCAAAGTTAGAAACAGAACTAACTTCCAGCCAACGTTTCTGAGCTTCTGAATAAACTTCAAAATCGAAACACAAAGCAGCTGTAAAACTCATATCACCTCCACACAGACGAAGAATACGATAAGGCAACTCCAATTTCTTTAACAAACCTTCCACATGATCCAACATTTCCTGATGAGATTGTTTTGAATGTTCAGGTTTATCAATACGAACCAATTCGACTTTAGAGAACTCATGCAGACGGTTCAAACCGCGTACATCCTTACCATAAGAGCCAGCCTCACGACGGAAGCACTGAGTGTAAGCGCAGTTTTTGATAGGCAACTGCTTTTCATCCAAGATTACATCACGATAAATATTTGTAACAGGAACTTCAGCTGTCGGAATCAAATACAAATCATCCAAATTGCAATGATACATCTGACCTTCCTTGTCAGGTAACTGTCCTGTACCATAACCAGAAGCTGCATTTACAACTGTAGGAGGCATAATTTCTTCATAACCGGCAGCACGAGCTTCATCAAGGAAGAAATTAATCAGCGCACGCTGCAAGCGAGCACCCTGACCTTTATAAACCGGGAAACCTGCACCTGTAATCTTAACACCCAGGTCGAAGTCAATCAAGTTATATTTCTTAGCCAGCTCCCAGTGAGGCAGTGCATCTTTCGGAAGTTCCGTTTCCATACCGCCCATCTTTACGACTTCATTATCTTCAGCTCCAAATCCTTCAGGAACTTCATCGTAAGGAACGTTAGGAATGGTATAAAGCAAATTCTGCATGTCTTCAGCAGCCTTATCCATTTCTGCCTGCAAATCCTTGCTTACCTCCTTGATTTCAGCTACACGAGCCTTAGCCGCTTCAGCTTCATCCTTCTTGCCTTCTTTCATCAACGAACCGATGTTCTTCGAAATAGAATTTATTTCAGCAAGATTTCTATCTAATTGATTTTGCGCATTACGTCTTTTATCATTCAACTCAAGCACTTGTGCAATAGCTTCTTTAGCATTAGCAAAATGCTTTTTCTCCAATCCGCGAATTACCTTGTCGGTATCTTCTGTAATTTGTTTAATAGTAAGCATATCTTTTTTACTTTTTGAACTCTATTTTGGTTGTGCAAAGATATATTTTTTTATCGGAATACATGCAACATAACTTCCGATATAAATCCAATATTTAGCGGCAAGCCTGACGGATACGTACCAGTTTCGCCAATAAATCCTCCAGCAAATCGAGTTTCAGCATATTTGCGCCGTCACTTTTTGCTACAGAAGGATCTTCGTGTGTTTCCATAAACAATCCGTCTACGCCTACAGCTACACCAGCTTTAGCTATTGTTTCTATCAGTTGAGGCATACCTCCTGTCACACCCGAAGTCTGATTAGGCTGCTGGAGCGAATGAGTAACATCCAGCACTACCGGATGTCCGAATGTCTGCATTTCCGGTATTCCACGAAAATCGACCACCAGATCCTGATAACCAAACGTCGTTCCACGTTCTGTCAGCATAACCTGACTGTTTCCAGCCTCCACCACTTTATCAGCGGCAAAACGCATTGCCCCCGGAGAAAGGAATTGTCCTTTCTTAATATTTACTATTTTCCCAGTCTTTGCCGCAGCAACAAGCAAATCCGTCTGCCGGCATAAAAAAGCCGGAATCTGAAGAACATCTACATATTCGGCAGCCATTGCGGCTTCAGCAGCAGCATGTATATCCGTTACAACCGGAACTCCAAACGTTTCGCGTACCTTCGCCAACACCTTCAACGCCTTTTCATCGCCGATTCCCGTAAACGAATCAATACGCGACCGGTTCGCTTTTCGGTACGATCCCTTAAATATATAAGGTATACCCAACTTATCAGTAATCTTTACCACGCGTTCCGCAATGCGCAAGGCCATGTCTTCTCCTTCAATCACACAAGGTCCTGCCAGCAAAAAGAAATTATCACTGTTTTTTAAATCTGAAATAGTCTGTATCATAAAATTTATCAATTCGGAATTATTAATGTCAATGCTTCAGGAGCAATGGTTATTTCTATCGGGAAATGACGGTCGAACCAGATACGTCCGTCGAGGCTGATTTCAGCATTCTGCGCACGCAGTATCTTCACCTTACGAGTACGATACGGCTTTACAATCTTATGATTAAGCAAACGCCCCTGCTGCATCATCCACAACCCGGAGATCAACTGCCGGAGTTCCGGACGGTAAACGAGAGAAACATCCAGCCATCCATTGTAAGGAACCGCACTCGGCGTAAGACCATAACCACGTCCACTACCAATTGCAACCGCCATCAGGCGTCCCCGTATATGTTCGTCGTTCACTTTAAGATGCATCCGATGCAGTTTGCGTTCGAAAGCGACCAGAAACAAAGAAGCCAGATAGGAGAACAACGGTATTCCCCAAAAACGACGAGTTTCGTTCGTAATAAGAACAATTCGTGCTCCCAGACCGATATAAACAGCGTTCAGAAAATAACGAGTCTGATGGGTTTCCCCATCAAAGTAATTAAATACCCCGACATCCACTTTTCTGAGCCTGCGATTAATCAGTACATCTACAGCACCCTTAAAATCATCAGAATCCAATCCCCAGTACTTAGCAAAATCATTTCCTATGCCATTGGGAATGATACCAAAAGCAATTTCATGTTTATCAGGAACATCCGAAAGCATAATGCCGTTTATCGCATCATTTATCGCTCCATCTCCCCCAACAATCACAATCGTACGATAACCATTGTTTGCCAGTGTACGAGCCAACCTCTCCACCGACCCGAATCCTTCCGACTGCACATAATCAAACAACACTCCGCGGCTTTCCATGTAGCCCCGAATCTCCTTCCAACGCTTTTGTGCTTTCCGGCTTCCAGCTTTGGGGTTATATATCACTCCCCAACGAGTAGGTTCCACTGCCATGTTCTTAATCTTTATTGAGTAATCCGATTATTTCATTTACTTTTTCCTCCATCGGGCGAGTTGCATCTATCCAGTGTATGGTAAACCCACGACGCTCCATTCCCCGAAACCAGGTCATCTGCCGCTTGGCAAACTGATGAATGGCTATTTCCAACTGGTGAAACATATCGTCGTACGTTATCTGTCCCGTAACATACAAAGTAAGGTATTTGTATTCCAGACCATAATAAATAAGGTCATCCGGATGAATTCCTCCATCTATCAGTGCCCGAACTTCATCTACCATGCCCTCATCCAAGCGTTGCTTCAGGCGTCTGGATATTTTCTCCCGACGCAAGTCACGGTCAATATCCACACCGATTATCAAGCTGTGAATCTTGGGAAATTCTCGTGCCTCAACAGGCTGATGCAAATAATATTCTTCTATTTCGATAGCCCGAACAGCCCGTTTTGCCGTATCCACATCGGTTGTATTATGCAACTTTTTATAAGAAGACAGGATTTCGGTCAGCTCTTCAAGCGATTTGCCTGCCAGTTTTTCCCTCAATTCAGGATTTTCCGGCACCGGCAACAACCGGTAACCCTTTAAGACCGACTCCAGATACATTCCCGTACCTCCACATAAAACGGGCAACAGCCCACGTGAGCGCATATTTTCGTAAGCCTTCAAAAAGTCGCGTTGAAATTCAAACACATTATATTTATATCCCGGTTCTGCAATATCAATCAGATGATAGGGCACACGATAGCCATCCACCACATAATCGGCAAGGTCTTTTCCCGTACCTAAGTCCATACGCCGATAAACCTGCCGGCTGTCTCCACTAATAATTTCCGTGTGCAACCGTGCAGCAAGAGCTGCCGCCAATGGAGTTTTCCCGGAAGCCGTCGGACCAAGTATAGTTATCAGATCAAAATTCATACGCTACCTTTAAAAAAGTTCCGACGGCAAAGATAACCTTTTTCTTAAACACAAGTAAGATAAAAGCAGCAAGTTTTTATAAAGAGAATCCTAATTTCCATCAACACTCAACAGATTTACCATCTGACTGATTATATAAGGTTTCCATTCATCCAGAACAGTCCGAAAGTCTTCACCTTTCTCCATCATTGTTTCTCTCATCAATTTTCGAGAAACAAAAGGAAACGTCAGTGCACTGTAAAAAGTCAGAAATACAATCCGAAGGGGAACCCTGCGCAACCTCCCCTTATCCATTTCCTCAAGCAGATAATTCTTCAGCTCAGCAAAGAAATGCTCCACCTTCAAATCGGAAAATGTCTTGAGCAGAAAGTCCACATCGCGGTCTATCTCCCTCAACATGAACAAAGGCAAATAAGGATTTTCCTGCAACAGATTATAATACACATCCACAATCTGCTCCACACGCACAGACAACGACAAATCCCGATTTGTGATAATATCCTGAAACTTTGGTATGACTGATGCCACAATCATACCAAAGACAGCATTAAACATTTTATCCTTCGTCCGGAAATAATAATGCAGCCCCGGGCGGTTTATTCCTACCCTTTCCGCTATTTCACTCATACAGGCATCGGTATATCCCTTTTCTATGAACACAGACTTGGCTGCATCAATTATCCGTTCCTCCAGGCTGGAACCTTTGACTTCCTCAGACATGGCTGCTTATTTTAAATAGTCTATAAATAACAGAAGACGGTTGGTTATGTTTACGTCACTCACACCACTATCAAAGTCCAAAGATAAGATATTCATTTCCGGGAAAAAATATTTTATACGTTTTTCCACTCCTTTCGAAACGATATGATTGGCAATACAGCCAAAAGGTTGCAGACTGATTACATTGAATATCCCTTGGCGGGCATACGACATGATTTCTGCCGGAAGCAGCCATCCTTCGCCAAACTGCGCATTCAGCGATATCACCTTACGTGCATCGGCAGCCTCCTCGAAAATATCTTTAAACGGAATGAAATAGCGGAAGTTCATGCCCACTTTATTAAACTTACCGATCTGCTTACCGATAATCTTATAAGCCGACTTGTAGACAAAATCGGGCATAACACTTTTCTGTATACACGATTCCACTCTCACCTTCCTATTTACAAAATTCTGCATAAAGAAATCGGTCAGAACAGAAGGTACAACTTCGATCCCCTGCTCCGTCAACCAGCCTATAACATTCTTTTGGGCAAAAGGATTAAACTTCAAGAAAATCTCGCCTACGACTCCAACTTTCGGGCAATGCACATCGCGACAAATCTCATTAAAGCGATCGGCAGCAACAGACAATACGTCAAGCAAATTCTTGGTACGCTTCTCCAGTATCAGCGTTTCAGCCTGTTTCAAGAAATCATCACGCAGGCGAGCAGCCTGTCCCGGCTCTTTCTCGCGTGCTGCCGCTGCATAATAAAACTTCGAAATACAGTCACTATACAAAATAGCCCGTAAGGCAACCGGCAAAATCTTTATCCAGTTTACCTTAAGCCCCGGCTGCTTGTTCTCCAGCGAACCGCCAAACGTCAACGACACAACCGGAGTATGAGGATATCCCGCCTCTTCCAGCGCCTTCTTTATCAAAGAAACATAATTACTGGCACGACACTGGCCACCAGTCTGCGTCATGGCAACAACCGTTTCTTCAGGATTGTAGCGCCCACTCTTAAAGGCTTTAATCACATCGCCCACAATCAACGTTGCCGGATAGCAGACCTCATTATTGGCATATTTCAGTCCCCACTCACAAGACTCTGCATTACTTAATGCCAGATTCTCGACATCATATCCAGCCAGACGCATAATAGCGGGAATAAGCGGAGATATAAAAGGAGTAAAATAGGGAACCAGAATCTTCTTGCTCTTGAAATTATCATCGCAAGCCGCAACAGCAACGGGCTTGTTCGTCACCTTTCTGTCGGTTTTATGCTCATGAAACAACTTCATACTTTCTATCAGCGAACGGATTCTCAGTTTCATGGACCCGACATTGTTTATATCGTCGAGCTTAAGCAGCGTAAATGTCTTGCCACTCCGAATCAGAACATCCCTCACTTCATCTACGAGAAAAGCATCCGGACCGCAGCCGAAAGAAGTCAATTCTACAAACTGTACATCATCGGCCTGCGCAGCACACCACTGTGCCGCTTCCAAAATCCGATTCGGATAAGACCATTGAGCCAGGAAATGGACATTTTCCACCTTCTGTCCTTCGCCTCGAACGATATCATCGGAAATGACATCTATTCCCATATCACACAAGACATCCGAGATTTTATGCTGAATCAGCATATCTGTATGATACGGACGTCCGGCAAGGAGCACAGTCATGCGTTTGTTGCAACGGGCATTCTCCAGCATCTGTTTATTGTGGCTTGCCAAAGTACGGCCATAGTTTTCCTGTTCCTCCGTCGCTTTGACAAATGCTTCCTTTATCACCGGTTCTTCCACACCCAGTCCTTTCAGATACTTGCAGCATTGCTTATACAGCAAATCCTTATCCTTGAATGAAATAGCAGGCGAATCGATAGGAATACCTGCCGACTGTACACTTTTTACGACTTCCGAATATCCCGTAACTACGGGGCAGTTGTAACTGTTTTGTTCCTTTCCTCTTCGCTCAAAGATAACAAACGGAAGAAAAATCCGGTCGACTTTCTGGACAATCAAGTTCTGCACATGAGCATGTACCAGTTTTGCCGGAAAACAAATATTGTCGGACATCACCATTCTGGCGCTCTGCTCATAACCGGAATAAGTAGACTCACCCGACAAACGAACCTCAATTCCACAAGCAGTCAGCAAGGTATGCCAGAACGGGAAATTCTCATACATGTTCAGGCTACGAGGTATTCCGACCACCATCCGCGGTTTTTCGGGCACGGTCTTACTGCGTCCGAAGAGGAGTTCATTCTTGAAGCGATAGATATTCTCGCCCGGCTGTTCCTTCGAACCGTTGGTAAAAATCTTTTCGCAACGGTTTCCCGAATAATAATTCTTGCCATTATCGAACCGGTAACGGAATACCTGACATTGGTTATCGCATCCCTTACAATGCAGCACATGAGTAGAATAGTGTGCCTGTGAAACGATTTCATCCAAAGAAACGGCTGTATTGCAATGCTCCCGGGCGTAAATGGCGCAGCCAAAAGCCCCCATCAGTTCCGGCATATCGCAACGGGTAACTTGTGCTCCGGTCAGTTGCTCCAAAGCACGGACCACGGCATCATTACGCATAGTTCCACCTTGTACAACAATATGATGTCCCAGTTCTGAAACATCTTTCAGTTTCAGAACCTTATATAAGCAGTTCTTTACAACAGAATAGGCAAGTCCTGCGGCAATATCATCCACAGTAGCTCCCTCACGAAGTACCTGCTTCACCTTCGAATTCATAAAGACAGTGCATCGTGAGCCCAGATCGCAAGGCTTCGAGGAGCGGCACGCAGCCAGTGAGAAATCATGTGCCGTATATCCCAACGTATTGGCAAAGGTTTCGATAAACGACCCGCAACCCGACGAACAGGCCTCGTTTATCTCAATGCGGTCGATAATACCATTGTTGACAAATATGGCTTTCATATCCTGTCCGCCTATATCCAGTATGAAAGACACGTCGCTGTCCAAATAATGAGCCGCTACATAGTGGGCAATTGTTTCTACAATACCGGCATCCAACTGAAAGGCTGCTTTTATCAAATCCTCGCCATAGCCCGTAGAGCAACTCCCTTTAATGTTCAGTGTAGCTTGAGATTCCTCGCATTGTTTCTGCAAGAGGCTCAATCCTTCCGCCACCGTTTCTATGGCATGTCCGCCGTTCGGCTTATAATAGGTAAACAAGATATTGTCATCCGAGTCGGTCACTACAATCTTAGTCGTCGTAGAACCGGAATCAATGCCGATATATACATCCTGCACGCCCGGTTTCAATGACGCCCTTCCAAGTTTGTTCCGTGAAATTTGCCGCTGCCAGTCTTCATAGTTTTCCTTACTCGAAAAAATCGGCATCAAGCCGCTACACTGATTATACGCAGTAGATGTTTCGGTAGTCAGCTTGGCAATCAGATCGGAAAGCCGGCATATCTTACTATCTTCGTGTATTGACAATGCTGCCCCGGTAGCCGGAAGCAAAGCACCGTTTTCAGGCAAGACAACTTCCTTTTCATCCAGATGCAGATACTCCATAAAGGCCTTTCGTAAAGCCGGAATGAAAGTAAGCGGTCCTCCGCAAAACAAAATCGGAGACTTGATATCCCAGCCGTGAGCCAACGTCACAACAGTCTGAACTGCTACCGCATGGAATATAGAAGCGGCAATGTCTTCCCTGCTTACATTCTTGGCAACCAGATTCTGAATATCAGTTTTACAGAAAACACCGCAACGGGAAGCTATGGGATAGACCTGTACAGCCTTTAGTGCCAGTTCGTTCAACTGGTCGACGGTTGTTCCCAGTATGACAGCCATCTGATCGATGAAAGCTCCGGTACCTCCGGCACAGTTTCCGTTCATACGCAAGTCGGCAGGTTCTCCATGCTTGAAGAATACAATCTTTGCATCCTCACCTCCTATATCGATCATGGAAGCCACATCCGGATAATCTTGCCGGATTGCCTGAGTTGCAGCCACCACTTCCTGAATAAACGGAAACGCATATTGTTCCGACATGCCTAAGCCTACCGAACCGGTTACACAGACGCTGACATCAATATCTCCCTCTTCAATCAATAACTCTTTCAATATATCGGCGACCACGGCTTTTGCTCTTGCGTTATGTCTTTTATATCTTGAAAACAAGAGCTTTTTTTCCTCGCCTAACACAACAATTTTTACCGTTGTAGAACCTATATCAATACCTATCTTCAACATAATTTTGACCTATTTTACATCATAGTCAGACGCAAAAGTAGAGAACATGTTTTATTCTAAATCACGGACAAAATAATAATTAACATTATTTATCCGTGTCGGAGAATACATATAAGCCTTATTAACAGAGGAGTATATCAAGTTGCAGTAGCCAAAAACCGATTATAAACCGGCAGGTATTTTTTTGAAAGGCCAAAGTTTTTTACACGAAGGAAGAGCATTTTTCAAGATAAATTACTGTCGTACATACTATAAGATAACGGCATGTGCCAAGAGTTTAAATGAGTTTTAAATAAAGATACAAGCCCAACATAAGAATAAGCATACGACATCTTTTCTGCAACGCATAGATATCTCATCTATTTTTTGTACAAAAAATAAAATCTTTTGTACAAAATTAAAAAAAAGATGGCGACGTTTTCCCGAACTTCTCAGGAGAAAAAAATAAAATGTCCTTCACCGCTTTTGACACTCTCCTATTCCAACAGAGAAGAGAACAAAAGCAGTAAAGGACATTCCTGCTATTTCCAATAATAATTAGCGGTTAGGTGTATCCCACACCTTTGTTTCCGAGCAATGAATATTCAAACTCTGGTCACCACATTTTATGGTGAAATCACCTTTTTCCAGACGCCATTTGCCGTCGTATCCTACAAAGGCAAGGTCACTTCCCTTCAGTTTCAGAGTTACGGTCTTGGTTTCACCCGGATTAAGTGCGATTTTTTCGAAGTTGCGCAGGCGGATATTGTCGGGAGTACTGCTTGCAACCAAGTCTTTGGAATAAAGCAATACACTTTCTTTTCCGGCTACCTTTCCGGTATTGGTCACGTCGACCGTAAACACCAGTTCGTCGGATGCAGCAAAATCGGAAGTATTCACTTTCAAGTTGCTGTAACGATAAGTAGTATAGCTCAAGCCACATCCGAAAGGCCACTGCACATCCATTACCGAATCATAGTTGTAGTTTCCACCCATCTGTCCCATGTTTTCGCAAGGTTTGTAGTCGTAATTAGCCAAAGCGTTGATGTATTTAGGATAGGTGAAAGGCAGCTTGCCACTGAAGTTGGCATCGCCGGCAAGCAGATTGGCAAGTGCATCGCCACCGTAGTTGCTGGGCAACATGACATGGACTACCGCTTTTGCCAGCGGAACAATATCGTTGATGATACGTGGGCGGCCTTCATTCAATACAAGGATAACGGGCTTTCCGGTAGCAGCCAATGCTTTTACCAGATTTCGCTGGTTTTCTGATAAGGTCAGGTCGCTCAGGTTACCCGGAGTTTCGCAGTAAGAGTTTTCTCCGATGCAGGCAATAATCACATCGGCACGACTGGCTGCGGCAACTGATTTTTCGATTTCCGGCTGGTTTTCTTCCCACCAGTTGTCGTTCTTGTAAGGAGCATAAGTCACACCCGGTTCGTAAATGATGTTCTCCTTGCCATACTTGTTGCACAGAGCTTC
>HF993145.1 GCA_000436795.1 Bacteroides sp. CAG:1076 | reverse complement strand
AGTTCAGTTCTGATTATTTTTAGCGCAATTGATAGTTGATTACGTACGACTTGTTCTTTTATAGATAGATGTTCTGCTATTTCTGCAACAGAGAGATTATATTCTTTGTTCAATTCAAAGATTTCACGCTGACGTGGAGAAAGGGCGTCTTTAGCTTTTTGTAGTGCTCTGCAAAACTGATCAAAATCAATATCTTTATCAGTGTCTTCTCCCGATATTCTCATATGCTCATGGTATTCTATGAATTCTTCCATAGAAGTATTGTTCAATTGTCTGCGTAGCTCTTTTATCAAGAAGTGATAAGCTATAGTAAATAAATATGCCTTGAATGATGAATCGGGATTCAGCTTTTCACGATTAGTCCATATACGACAGAAGGTTTCTTGAACAATATCATCGGTAGCATCTTCTGATTTTAAGTATTGATACACAAATCTGTACAACCTCGAAACCCACATCTTATAGAGAGTATAATAGGCTTTCTCAGAACCTGCTTTTACAGATAATAGCAATGATCTTTCTTCTATCATATTTTTTCCTGAAAAGGTAAATGAAAAATAGACTATTTTATATTATAAATATGCAAATTTAATATTTTTTTCTCAATCAATCATGTTATGAAGCAGATGTTGCATTGCTTTGAATGAATATTTTTATACCCTGTTTTTTCTTAATTGGGTTATCTTTGAATTAGAAATATTTTCATATCTTTCTGCATCATTTAAATGTAAACCTTAATGATGTTATGAAGAAACACAATTTTATTTTGTTACTGGGGAGTGCATTGACGTTCTCGGTAATTAATGTATGGGCTGAGGAAGTAGGGGTAGCCGATACGATAAAAGTCACATCGGATACAAAAATCTCGGTAAGGTCAGGACTATTGCAAGAGTTGGATGGGACAACGTTTACAAAGGTAAAAGATGCAAACTTCCTTAATTCGTTAGTCGGTCGAATAGCAGGGGCAACTATTCAACCAAGTTCTGTTGGAACCGGGGGAGGAGTGAAGATTGAAATGAGAGGAGCAAGAAGTTTACGAGGTAATAATAATGTGCTTTTTGTGATTGATGGAATTCCGTTTCCCCAGCTTTCTGCTGAAGAATTTTATTCTATTTATAAAGGGTATGGGTTGTCGGCAGATGCCATTACTTCATTTAATGCGGAAGATATAGAAAGTCTGTCTGTCTTGTCGGGAATGGAGGCGTCTGTTCTTTATGGTAGTGATGCTGCCAACGGAGTAATTCTAATCACGACAAAAAAAGGACAGAAAGCACGTAAACCTTCAATTACGGTATCGAATACAACAACTTTTGCCAAACCTTTTGTAATGCCTGATTTTCAGCATGTCTATGAAAGTTGGAAATTGGACACGAGAACTTCATTCGATTGGAATCCTTCCGACTTTTATCGTACGGGGCATACCATAAACAATGCTGTAACGGTATCGGGTGGTACGGAAGTAAATCAAAGTTATTTTTCTGCGATGACTCAAAATGCAGTCGGATTGCTTGATAACAATAGTAGTAATCATTATAATCTGACGTTTCGTAATACGACAAACTTGCTGGATGGAAAGCTGAATATTGATGCCTGTTTGATGTATATCCGTACTAAAGAACGTAATATGCTGGCACAAGGTGATTACTTCAATCCAATTGTACCGGTTTATCTGCTGCCGGAAATCTTACGTGAGAAAGATGAATATAGTTGTTTCGAGCGGTATGATCCGGATAAAGGCTATGTAGTTCAGTATTGGCCTTATGCTAACTGGCAGAATCCGTATTGGACGGAAAAACGTAATTTGTTTGTGAATACTACAGATCGCATACGAGCAGGACTGGGATTCCGGTATGCATTAACTGACTGGTTGGATGTTACAGCACATGTCAACTATGATCAAGACAAACAGGTACAAACTCAAGAATTATATGCTTCGACTTGTTATTTACTGAAGGAATCTTCTTTAGGAGAATATGGGAAGATAAATGCTGATTTAAATCAGACCTATGCTGATTTTGCTTTTCATCTTCAAAAATCAGCAGGTGACTTTTCTTTTGATGCTTTGCTGGGAATGGCATTCCGCGATCGAAAATACGAATACAGTTTGCATGGGGGCAGTTTGGTACAACCAAATATATTTTCTCTTGACAATTTGGATGGTACGAAAAGAAGAGATTGGGATGCCGATTTACACGACCGTAGTGATGCGTTGTTTGCATCTTTGCAAATTGGTTACAAAGATTTTCTTTATATAAATGTCGGAGGACGTAAAGAATGGCAGTATTTGTGGAAGGAAGGAACAAGAGAAGGCTACGATGATGTTCTTTATCCATCGGCAGGACTCTCATTTATTCCAACTTCCATAATTTCGCATTCGGATATTTTGTCTTTCCTGAAGTTACGTCTGGCTTATGCAGAAAGCGGTACTTTTCATCAGTATTGTCTGCCTAACGGATTATGGTCGTATGATAGAGATGTGACATCACTGGTACAAGGAAGTGTTTTTAGTGACAAGACGAAGTCGTATGAAGCAGGGGTTGATCTGGGACTATTTAATAATAAGTTGAATCTATCCTTTACCATGTATACAACTTCTACGGATAACGAGATACCAGTGGAAACTTATTTAGGAAAAACAAAGATACAGAATAAAGGGTTGGAAATATCATTAGGTCTGAATCAGTCCTTAGGTTCTGTTTTATGGAATTCCAACCTTACTTATACTTTAAATAAAAATGAAATTAAGGATTTTGTTGAAATAGTAAATCCTGTAACAGGCGACCTTGTTGATATTGACTATTTAAAGCTTGCTTCATATGGTCAGCTTGCAGAAGAAAGGCTGGTGCCCGGAGGTTCGATCGGCGATATTTATGTCAGTACCTTTCAGAAAGATGCAGCAGGCAATGTGATATTTAATACTCAAACTGGTTTGCCGAAACGTAGTAGTGAATATACATACGCAGGAAATTCTTCTCCTGACTATATAATAGGATGGACGAATGATTTTAACTGGAAAGGATTGGAACTGGGATTCGTACTGCAGGGAAGTTTCGGAGGTGAAGGGTTATCAATGACACAATCTATGCTCGACCAGTACGGCGTTTCAAAGTCTACAGCAGATGCACGTGACAAGGGAGGAGTTTGGATAGAAGGAAAGAAAATCTCTGCCCCTCAATACTATTCAGCAACTTCGGGGTTGTCGGGTATTGGTGAACTTTACATGTACGATATGACCAATATTCGTTTGGCAGAATTGTCATTGGGTTATACAATTCCGATGTATCGTTGGGTAAACTGGATGCAAAATATAAAACTATCTTTTGTCGGGCGAAATTTGGTTATGTTATACAATAAAGCTCCTTTCGATCCGATGAGTTCTGCAAGCATGGAAAATGATATGCGGGGAATTGATTACTTCCGTTTACCCAGCTTGCGCAATATGGGCTTTTCCATACAGCTTACTTTCTAAATGTTTATTGAAAAGTGTGAGATTGAAAACTTAGAAAAAGTTTGAGCAACTCTTTGTTGGCTGTACTGTCCAGCTGCGCTTCTTTTTCTTCTTCAAAGATATTGAGCGTGGCAGGACATTCGCCGCAGATATCTATGCCTATTGTCTGTTCATGTTTCAGAATAATAGAAAGCAAATGTTCCAGTTCATTCAGTGTAAAAGACCCCTGATCCCAGTTCGTAATAGCCGCCTGAGGGTTGAGTACGTCTTTGTCTACTGAAATGTATACTGGAGTATTGATTACTTCGGCGGAGAATCTTTTCCACGTCGATTCCTGTTGAAGACTTTGTTCGCTATAGAATTCAACTCGTATCTGATATTTGGGAGCAACACTGTTTATTAACTGTTCAGAAGCTCCGATGATAACCACCTTTTTTAAATAAGAATTGGTTTTAATAATATCCTCTACCCAGCTTCCGCACGAAATCATTTCTTCGAACAAAGGAGGTTGCATGTCCGGATGATGATCGAATACAATTAATGAGAAAGGTTGTTGTATTTTATCCGTCCAGAACTTTGTCAGGTAATGATAATTACCGGAGTCGATAAAGTGAATCCCTTCTGCCGGATAGTTCTCTATAGCTTTTTTAAGAGCGAGTGCTCCCTCTTTATCACAGTAACATTCTACACCTTGCAAGTGCGTACAGTCTATCCATGTAAATTTTCTATTACGGGAGAAAGGTTCATAATCGTATACTCCTGTAAAATTCATGATAATAATGGGCTTGTTCATGGCTATAAATGAAAAAATCCCCACCCCGGAATGGACCGGAGCGGGGATTTTGCAGTTAGAATTGTTTATTTAATTTCAATCACTTTGTTGGCCTGTTTCTTTTCTTCCTGTGTCATCTTAGGCAACTCTATGTTAAGGACACCGTTATCGACTGATGCGCTGATTTTTTCCTTATCAACATCTTCAGGTAAAATCATGCATTGTTCGAATTTAGAGTAAGAAAATTCACGACGCAAATATTTCTTTTTCTCATCTTTTACCTCGTTTTTCTTCTCCATCGAAATAACCAACTGATTATCTTCGGTAAGATGAATATTGAAATCGTCTTTTGTCATGCCCGGAGCTGCAACTTCTATCTTGTAATTGTTTTCGTTTTCGATTACATTGATTGCAGGGGCAGTAGCATTAGCTCTTTCCATCCAATCGTTATCAAAGAAATCATTAAAAATACTTGGTAACCAATTCTGATTATAATTTCTTCTAGTCGGCATCATAGTTGTAATCTCCTATATTTTAGTTTTTTATTTTCAATCTTGTTATCTTGAACCGCTTCTCCTTTCGCTTTCGCGATTCACCCATATACTTGCAAAGTCTGTGCCAATTGTTTCAACTGACATAATGGTCGATGTCGTTAACTTTCGTTGAACGAACGCCAGGGCAATTTAAACTTTGATAAACATTGCGTTATGTCAATACGACCTGAAAATAGACAGATTGTCATTTCTATCTTTTCATACGGATGTTTGCATTCTTATTATTTATTCCTTATTTTTGTTCTTGTAAACATTTAATATTGTGTATTTATGAAGAAGATTTTATCAACCTTAATGATTTTGGCCTGTTTGTTTATGGCAGTGCCTGCACAAGCCCAATTGCAGTTTGGACTGAAAGGGGGACTAAACATTTCGAAATTGACTTTCTCGAAAGATATTGTAAAAAGTGATAATCGTACAGGATTCTTTATTGGTCCGATGGCTGAGTTTACCATTCCGGTTGTAGGATTAGGCGTAGACGTTGCTGCCTTATATAATCAGTCAGGTGCTAAGGCTGTAAGTGGAGGAGAAGAAGTCGATCAGACACTTAAAACAATTGAAGTTCCTGTAAACTTAAAATGGACACTTGGGCTGGGAAGCACATTAGGAGCCTATGTTGCAGCAGGGCCTCAGTTTGGCTTTAATGTAGGAAGCGGACATTTTACCGAGAATTTTGATATGAAGTCCTGCAATACTTCGTTCAACGTTGGAGTAGGTCTTAAATTATTGGGACATCTGCAGGCTGGAGTAAACTATAACTTTGGACTAAGTAAGATGGCTAAGTCGATTGATGATACGATGAGTATCGAGATGAAACG
Source organism: Bacteroides sp. CAG:1076 (assembly GCA_000436795.1). GTDB lineage: Bacteria > Bacteroidota > Bacteroidia > Bacteroidales > Bacteroidaceae > Phocaeicola. The sequence continues at coordinate 13,267 of HF993145.1, read as the reverse complement.
TAACACTTGGCAGATTTCACTGGCATATATGTTCTGATGATAGAGAGGTGTTTATTAATAAATCAATACGAGAAAGGAGATGTCCGTCAGGCATCTCCTTTTTATTTTTGCTATGCAGCAGATTAATCACAAGGATAAATCACTCCCCATTCTTTTCTCAAACCGTCCATTTGCTTCATTATCCGTAATGTTTCGGCATGAGGCATGTATGGAGATTCCAGCCATCCTTTTTCTATGGCTTCAATGGAGGCATATACTTGGTATTCATATCCGGTAATATGTTCCGGTGCTTTATAGACAGCTACCGTCTGATAATCCTTATCAACCAGGCGGACAGACTCCGGGCAATTGATATTCTCCACAATCAGATGTCCTTTATCACCCGAAATTACTCCCATTCTGTCACTTTGTGCATAGATGCTCGCCTGTAAGGTAGCCATCTTTCCATCTTTATAAAAGAGCGTGATACTTTCTTGTGCGTCTACACCTGTTGCTGTCTTTTGGCAGGCTGAGTGAATTTCGGCTATTTCATCACCGAATGCCATTGCAGCAAAGTTCAATGTATAAACTCCTATGTCGAGTAAAGCTCCTCCGGCCAGTTCCGGACGGATAATTCTTTCCTTGTCACTTATCGGGTAGCTGAGATTGGCCGATAATGTATAAGGAGTGCCAATTACACCTTTTTTCAACAACTCTTGTATGGTTAGAGATAGTGGCATGTATCGGGTCCAGATAGCTTCGGTAATGAATACCTTTTTCTCTTTGGCAAACGCAAGGAGTGACTCTGCTTGGCGAGCATTGGCTGTAAATGCTTTTTCGCATAGCACAGGCTTTCCTTTTTCAATGCACATGTGCGCATTTTCATAGTGCATGGCATGTGGAGTTGCAATATAAATCAAATCTACCTTAGGATCATCAGCTAATTCCTCGTAAGAACCATATGCTTTTTCAAATCCCCATGCTTCGGCAAAAGTCCGTGCTTTTTCCAGACTGCGTGAAGCTACAGCATAACATTCTACCTCTTTCATTTTTCCCAGTGTAGCTGCCATCTTCTTTGCGATGCCGCCGCAGCCGATAATACCTATCTTATATATTTTCATGTTGATAATGGTTTAAGAGTTTCTTTACAAAACTATAAAAGTTTGCCCGACGTACCAATGGGATAGCTCTGTTTTTTGTAACTTTGCCACCATGAAAAAGTATGTGGATGTCATATTGCCTTTACCCGTTGCCGGACAATATACCTATTCTGTTCCGGCAGACCTGGAGGATAAGGTAAAAGCGGGTTGTCGGATTGTAGTTCCTTTCGGAAGTAAAAAGTATTATACGGCAATTGTTACCTGTGTGCATCAGAATGCTCCCGAAACTTATGAAACGAAAGATCTCGTAGAAGTCCTTGATACATCACCTGTCTTGTTGAAACGTCAGTATGATTTCTGGAAATGGCTGGCAGATTATTATCTGTGCACGCTGGGGGATGTATACAAAGCAGCTCTTCCTTCGGGGATGAAGCTGGAAAGCGAAACGCTTGTTGTACCGAATCCTGAATTTGAGGCAGACAAACCACTTCCTGAAAAAGAACAACGTGTCCTCGATTTACTGTCTGATGATTCGGAGCAATGCATTACACAACTGGAAAAGGCAAGTGGCATAAAGAATCTGTTGCCTGTCATTAAGTCTTTGTTAGAAAAAGAGGCCATCAGGGTCAAAGAAGAATTAAAGCGCAGTTATAAGCCACGGGTCGAAATTCGGGTACGTCTGGCAGAGGCTATGCAGACGGAAGATGCCGTACGTCGTCAGTTTGATGTCCTGTCGCGTGCTCCCAAGCAACTGGCTTTGCTAATGAAATACATTGAACTTTCCGGATGGACCGGCGAACAGAAAGCCATAAAGGAAGTTTCACGTAAAACCTTATTGGATGCCGCATCTGCAACGACCTCTATCTTCAACGGACTGGTAGAAAAACATATTTTCGAAACCTACACTTCCGAGGTTGGGCGCTTACCTCAAGGACCTGTCGAAACTGCAGAATTGAATCCTTTAAGCGCAGCACAACAGCAAGCCTATCAAGAGATCTTGGCACACTTCCATCAAAAGAATGTTTGTCTGCTTCATGGAGTAACGGCAAGCGGTAAGACAGAAATTTACATTCACCTTATACAGCAGGCAATTCAAGCAGGCAAGCAAGTGTTATATCTCTTGCCGGAAATTGCCCTGACTACTCAGATTACTGAACGTTTACGCAGAGTATTTGGTAACCGGCTGGGAATTTATCATTCAAAGTTTCCGGATGCCGAGCGGGTGGAGATATGGCGTAAACAACTAACCGAACATGATTACGATGTGATACTGGGGGTACGTTCTTCGGTCTTCCTGCCGTTTCGCCGACTGGGCCTGGTCATTGTCGACGAGGAACATGAAAATACCTATAAACAACAAGAACCGGCTCCACGTTATCATGCACGCAGTGCTGCCATCATGCTGGCATCTATGTTTGGTGCAAAGACTCTACTGGGTACGGCCACTCCAAGTATAGAAACTTATTATAATGCTGTAAACGGGAAATATGGCTGGGTACAGCTTACGGAACGGCATCAGCATATTCAGTTGCCTCATATCGAGGTGGTAGACATCAAGGAGCTTGCCCGAAAAAAACGTATGACTGCACAGTTCTCCCCGTTGCTCCTTCAGAAGATACGCGAAGCGCTCGAGCAGAACGAACAGGTGATACTCTTCCAGAACCGCAGAGGATTTGCTCCCATGATAGAATGTCGTACTTGCGGATGGGTGCCCAAATGCAAGAACTGCGATGTCAGTCTTACCTATCACAAAGGATTGAATCAGCTTACTTGCCATTATTGTGGTTATACTTATCAGGTACCCAAGTCTTGTCCTGCCTGTGGAGGAGTCGAATTGATGAACCGGGGTTTTGGCACCGAGAAGATAGAAGATGATATTAAACAAATCTTTCCGGAAGCACGTGTTGCACGTATGGATTTGGATACGACCCGTACCCGTACAGCATACGAGCGGATTATCGCCGATTTCGAAGAGGGTAAAACAGACATCCTGATAGGAACGCAGATGGTTTCGAAGGGACTCGATTTCGACCGCGTCAGTGTGGTGGGAATCCTGAATGCTGATTCGATGCTGAACTATCCGGACTTTCGTTCATACGAGCGGGCGTTTCAACTGATGGCGCAGGTAGCAGGACGTGCCGGAAGGAAAAACAAGCAGGGGCTTGTGGTGTTGCAGACAAAATCTCCCGACTTGCCTCTGATTCATCAAGTTGTGGCAAACGATTATGGAGGCTTGTATCGGATGCAGATTGAGGAGAGAAGTTTGTTCAAGTACCCGCCTTTCTACCGGTTGATATATGTTTATTTGAAGCATAGAAAAGAGGAGGTGCTCGAACAGGCGGCCGATCTGATGGCAGGGTATCTGCGAAACGGACTGGGAAGCCGGGTGTTGGGACCAGACCGTCCGCCGGTATCACGTATACAGACTTTGTTTATAAAAAAGATAATAGTAAAAATAGAACAACAGGCTTCGATGTCGAAAGTACGAGAGTATCTCCAGCAAGTACAACGGGCAATTATAGAAGATGAGCGTTTCCGTTCGCTGCTGGTTTATTATGATGTCGATCCAATGTAAAAGATATTTGTATGAAAATAGAACTGGACGTTCATACGCATACCGTAGCAAGCGGTCATGCATTCAGCTCGTTGCAGGAAATGGCTCAGGCTGCTGCAGATAAAGGGCTGAAATTGTTGGGGATAACAGAACATTCTCCGAGTATACCGGGTACATGCGACCCGATTTATTTCCGTAACCTGCATGTCGTTCCGCGACAGATGTACGGCATAGAACTGCTGTTGGGGGCAGAAATCAATATCCTGAGTGGAGAAGGAAATCTTGATCTGGACGAGTTTTACCTGAAGATGCTGGATTTGCGTATAGCAGGCATTCATTCACTTTGTTATAGACAAGGTACTCCTGAAGAAAATACTCACGGAATGGTGCAGGTCATTTCTAATCCTTATATACATATTATCAGTCATCCGGGTGACGGGACGGCAAAGCTTAATTTTGAGCCGATAGTGCTTGCGGCCAAGGAACATCATACGTTGCTGGAAATAAACAATTCATCGTTGAAGCCTTGCCGGGGGAAGTTGGATGCCCGTGCCAATAATCTGGAGATACTGAGGCTGTGCCGCCGCTATGATGTGCCGGTCATTTTGGGAAGTGATGCTCACATTTCATTTGATATTGCTACTTACGATTATGCGCTGGAGCTGGTTGCTGAAACTGATTTCCCGGAAAGTCTGATTATGAATACCAGTGTAGATAAGTTTAAGGAATATTTGAAGATAGGACTATGAAAAGAATCTTGTTTGTCTGCTTAGGCAATATTTGCCGTTCATCGTCGGCAGAAGAGATTATGCGCACTTATATCAAACGTGCAGGACTGGAAAAGGAGATAGAGGTCGATTCGGCAGGTATAAGCAGTTATCACCGGGGAGAACTTGCCGACGACCGGATGCGGGCACATGCTATTCGCCGTGGGTATAATATAACGCATCGTTCGCGTCCGGTATGTACCGATGACTTTTATGATTTCGATCTGATTTTGGGTATGGACGACCGCAATATTGATGCCTTGAAAGAAAAGGCTCCCGATGTGGAAACGGAAAAGAAAATCGGCAGAATGACTGATTACTGCAGGACGAAGGTAGCGGACTATGTCCCCGATCCTTACTATGGCGGTGCCCAAGGCTTTGAGAATGTTCTCGATATTCTGGAAGATGCCTGCAAAGGCTTGCTCGAAAGTCTGGATGAAGAAGATAAAAAATAATTTCCTTATACCTTAGTCGGCGAAAAAACGCACTGCGCTGATTGTCAGGTAAAACGACGTAAAAAAATAATGTCGGCTCATTTTTATGAAAACGTCGGCAGGTTTGTGGAAATTTCTCTCGACGTTTTTTGAAAATTTGTACAAAATCTAAAATCTTTTGTACAAAAAATCTGAGAATGTGGAGAGGTTTCGCTATAAACCTGCCGGAGTTACATTTTCTTTGCCTTTAAGTTAGTTATATTACATGTATTTTTCTTTCCATTGTTCGTAGGGCTTATAAAGTGATTCGGGAGCTTGATTGTACCAACTGTAACCGTTTCGGCGCTCGTATCCTATCTCGGATAAGTTCTTGCGAGGAATGCCGTCGCGGTCACAAAATAGAGGTTCTGCCTTTTCCAGGTCATAAAAGCGTGCCCATATGGGGGCTGCTTGCGGATCTTTTACAACCCTTTTGTCTGGTTTCCCTTCTGCATTCGTGAATTGTTCAATGCGTATGCCATGTATTTTGTGTGCATCGAGCCATGTCATGGCTCCGTTTATAGAAGCTTTAACTCGTTCATTGGGATTGGGCAACTCCATTAACAGGCGAATGATGGAGCAACTTTCCGACGTGCAGAATGAGGGTAGTTCGAAACTGCGGGCGGGAGCGGGTTTCAGTGTTATGTTATCGTGTTGCTGACACCATATGGTGGGCTGGTCGTTTACCTTAATCTGGGTATTCAGTATGCATTCTATTCCCTTATCGAAAGCTTGAGCCAGTCTGGATTTCATGCTGTCGTCTACCAAGTCGTTAAAAGGTGCAATTCCATCACGAAGCTTACGTATTATTTCCAAGGTCTGTACCATTGCATTATCGTTGTAAGTAATGTATACCTGATAACCTCTGTTTTCGGGCCAGAACTGCGGCCATCCTCCGTTCTCATACTGTCCGGCCAGAATAAATTCTACTCCTTTCAAAAAGGCATCCTTATATTGTTTGTCGGGATTCTGCTGGTACAGTCTGGCAAGATAAGTCAGCTCCAGAATCGTTGCATCATTGTCGGTCGTAGAGTCGTTGAGGCGGTTCTTGTCTCCTAAGACGATGCTTAGTTCTCCGCCCAGCGGTCGGTGAATGGGAATGTTCTTGGGCCATCCGCCGGTTTCTCTCTGATAAGCCAGTACATTTTCTGCTATTCGTTTGGCTTCGTCGGTCTTGAAGAACGCATCAGGGCTTTTCCTTACAATTGCTTTCCATTCCTTTGCTGTATATTGGTAATCCTTTGGATTGAAAGTCTGCTGGGAAGATGCCGGAATTGCCATGCAAGCGTACATGGCATAAGCCAGAATGATTCTGGCACTACCTTTGGATAAAGTATTTTTCATATCTGTATAAGTTTAGATTCTTTCTCAAAATTATGAAGGAATCTGTTGTACAGATGATAAAAATTGTTCTTTCCTTTGTCTTTTTTAGGCAGCAGCTTTATTTTTTCAATTCAGGATAACTGATACGTGTATGATACATCGTTTTCAGTTTTTCCTTGAATACGCTTTTCACGGTGGCTATGTCTTTGAACGTTATCGGACATTCCTTGAAATAACCTTCTTGCACTTGGGTGTCGATAATCTTGTCTACCAGGCCTGAAATGCTTTCTTCTGTATATTCTTTCAAGCTTCTTGACGCTGCTTCTACAGAGTCTGCCATCATCAGGATAGCCTGTTCTTTGGTAAACGGATTGGGACCCGGGTAGCGGAATGCTTCCTTGTCTACGTCTTCATCAGGATGTTCGTTCTGGTATGATATATAGAAATATTTTGTGAGTCCTTTTCCATGATGTGTACGAATAAAGTCTTTAATAACCTGCGGCAAATCATTCTTTTCGGCGAGCTTTATTCCATCTGTTACATGATTGATTACAATCTGTGCGCTCTGCTTGTAGTTTAGTTGGTCGTGAGGATTGACTCCCGTCTGGTTCTCTGTAAAGAACGCAGGATTCAGCATCTTTCCGATATCGTGATACATGGCTCCGGTACGTACCAGCTGACTGTTGGCATTGATACGGTTGGCTGCGGCAGCAGTTAAATTGGCAAGTTGAAGAGAATGCTGGAAGGTTCCTGGTGCAACTTCCGACATTTCGCGCATCAGCTTGTTGTTTATATTGGAAAGCTCTACCAGTGTGACGTTTGATGTAAAGCCGAAAGTTTTTTCCAGAATGAACAATAAGGGATAAGTGAATAGCAACAAAATACCATTGATGATGAAATTTACATACATATATGTATTAAGTTGTGCGATATCGTTTATATGAATCAAGTCGAGCGCGAAGTATAGTACGGAATATGCAACGAAGACAATGAGTGCGCTGCGCAGCAATTGTGAACGTTGCGACAGTTCGCGCAGACTATAAATGCTGGCCATTCCAGCTATGGTCTGTAGTAAAATAAACTCATGTGGCGTACGCAGACAGATAGAACATAACAGGATGGACACTATATGTGCCATGAACGCCGTACGTGAGTCGAGGAAAATGCGGATAATCATCGGGAGCATGGTAAATGGTACGATGTATACGCTCATGAAAGCATGAGATACCATGATGGCCGACAGGACAGGGAAAAAGATAATGAGGAAGAACAGCAGTCCCAGACTGCCTTTCTTTTGATAATAATCGTAACGGAACAGAGCAAGATATGTCATGAAACACCCTATAAGTATGGCTACGAATAAAATTTGTCCCAGCAGGGTCAGGCGCTTCTCTGTCATGGTTTCTCCTCTTTTATCCCATTCTTTCTGAAGGGATTTCAAGATGTCAAATGTACGCTGGTCGATAATTTCACCTCGGTCTATGATTTTCTGTCCGTTCATGACAAAGCCTTTAGCCCAGGATACCCCCGAAAGGATATCTTTCTTTGCGGTTTCCGATTTCTCTGAATCATATATCAGGTTGGGCGTGAGATATTCATTCAGGTTACAGCGTTGCAGTAATGTTTTGCTATAATGCAGCGTATCCGAGTAAATCAGCTCCTCATAAGCACGTTTTGTCGTGTATATTTCGCTGGTACTTTGCAGAATAGAGGTGTTTTTGTTGATTATATGGATACTTCGCATGCTGTCTTTCCGTAAATTTGCCAGCTGGTCTACAGGAACAATACCTTTTTCGTAGATATTTTTCAGTATGCGTTCTATGTGATGCGAATAGGTTGGGTCAGGAATGAATCTTCGCAGTTTTTTATTGTAATCACTCTTGAACTGGCTGATTGCCTTTTCGCCTGTACTTTCTGATAAGACAAAATAGGGATGATAGTTAGTCATGATACTGTCTTGTTCCCGACGTACTTCCTCATCTCCCTTATAGATAGGAAAGTCGAAGGAGGCTTGTAGCAAGCCATATTTCCATGGTTTGTTGATGTCAAATTGATAGTTGAAGGTACCTTCTCTCGGCAAAAAATAAACGATTACGGCAACTGCTGCCAAGAAAATGGCGCATTTATACAATAGTTTCTTGTATGAAAACTGTCTTTCTGTCTGGAAACTTTTCATGTGTTAGGATATTTTGCGTGCAAAATAAGAAAAAAACGGGAAATTTAGCTTAATTTTGTGGCGTATTTTTAGATAAAGACCACTATGGCAGAAAGAAAAGTAAGAGTTCGTTTTGCACCGAGTCCGACAGGTGCATTGCATATCGGTGGTGTGCGCACTGCCTTGTATAATTATCTGTTTGCGCGTCAGCACGGCGGAGATTTGATTTTCCGTATCGAAGATACTGATTCCAACCGTTTTGTTCCAGGGGCAGAGGAATATATTATCGAATCCTTCAAATGGTTGGGCATTAAGTTTGACGAAGGCGTAAGCTTCGGCGGAAATTATGGCCCGTACCGCCAGTCAGAACGTCGTGACATTTATAAGAAATATGTAAAGGTCTTGCTTGATAACGGTAAGGCTTATATCGCTTTCGATACTCCGGAGGAACTGGAAGCTAAGCGTAAGGAGGTTCCTAACTTTCAGTATGATGCTTCTACACGTAATTCAATGCGTAACTCACTCACGATGTCGAAGGAGGAAGTTGATAAGCTGATTGCCGAAGGTACACAGTATGTAGTGCGTTTCAAAATAGAACCGAATGAGGATGTACATGTACACGACATCATTCGTGGAGAGGTCGTAATTAACTCTTCTATTCTGGATGATAAAGTGTTGTATAAGTCGGCCGACGAACTGCCCACCTATCATTTGGCCAACATCGTAGATGACCATTTGATGGAGGTTTCTCATGTAATTCGTGGTGAAGAATGGTTGCCTTCTGCTCCGTTGCATGTATTATTGTATCGTGCATTCGGCTGGGAAGACACAATGCCTGAATTTGCTCATCTGCCGTTGTTGCTGAAGCCGGATGGAAACGGTAAGTTAAGTAAGCGTGATGGCGATCGTCTTGGCTTCCCGGTATTCCCGTTGGAATGGCATGATCCGAAGACAGGAGAAGTTTCTTCTGGCTATCGTGAGTCTGGATATTTGCCTGAAGCTGTCATCAACTTCTTGGCTTTGCTGGGATGGAATCCGGGAAATGATCAGGAAATCATGTCATTGGATGAATTGGTTAAGTTGTTCGACCTGCATCGTTGTAGCAAAGCGGGAGCTAAGTTCGATTATGAAAAAGGAAAATGGTTTAACCATGAATATATCTTGATGAAGAGTGATGAGGAAATTGCTGGTTTGTTTATGCCTATCCTGAAAGAACATGGCATCGAAGCTCCAATGGAAACAGTTGTAACTGTAGTTGGTTTGATGAAAGGCCGTGTCAGCTTCATTAAGGAATTGTGGGATACTTGCAAGTTCTTCTTTGTCGCTCCTACAGAGTATGATGAGAAGACTGTAAAGAAACGCTGGAAAGAAGATTCTGCCGTTCGTATGACAGAACTGGCCGATTTGCTTGAATCACTCGATGATTTCTCTCTGGCTCATCAGGAAGAAGTGGTTATGAAGTGGATAGAAGACCACGGCTATCACATGGGAAATATTATGAATGCTTTCCGCCTTACGCTGGTGGGCGAAGGAAAAGGTCCTCATATGTTTGATATCTCGGCTGTATTAGGTAAGGAAGAAACTGTAAGACGTATGCGCCGTGCAGTAGAGGTACTCAAATAAGAAACAGAAATGATTTATAATTTCGTTATTGGCCTATATATAAGTGCAGTCCGTCTGGCTGCACTTTTTAATAAGAAAGTAGCCAAGATGGTGAAAGGTGAAAAAGAGTCTTTCGCTGTCTTGAAGCAACATATTGATCCGCAGGCTAAATATTTGTGGTTTCATGCAGCTTCATTGGGCGAGTTTGAGCAGGGGCGTCCGTTGATTGAACGGATTCGTCAGCAATATCCGCAGTATAAGATTCTGCAAACGTTCTTCTCTCCTTCGGGATATGAGGTACGTAAGGATTATAAAGGTGCGGATGTGGTATGTTATCTGCCGCTTGATTCTCCTCGGAATGTGAAAAAGTTTATCGATTTGGCTCATCCTTATATGGCTTTTTTCATCAAATATGAATTTTGGTGCAATTATTTAAGTGAGCTGAAGCGCCGTAATATTCCGGTATATAGCGTATCTTCTATTTTCCGTCCGAAGCAGATTTTTTTCCGTTGGTACGGGGGAAGTTACAAAAATGTATTGAAATGTTTCGACCATCTTTTTGTACAGAATGAAGAATCTGTCCGTCTGCTGAAAAGTATCGGCGTTACTCGTACCACAGTTGTGGGAGATACTCGTTTCGATCGGGTACTGGAAATATGTAGTCAGGCCAAGGAATTACCGCTGGTGGAAAGCTTTAAGGGAGGAAATCATAAGACATTTGTTGCCGGAAGTTCATGGGCACCGGATGAAGATATCTTCATCCCTTATTTTAATGAGCATCCGGAAATGAAACTTATCATTGCTCCTCATGTGATAGACGAGAGTCATTTACAGGAAATCATCGGAAAGCTGAAGCGTCCGGTAGTACGTTATACCCAAGCAACCGAAGAAAATGTTAAACAGGCCGACTGTCTAATTATAGATTGCTTTGGATTATTATCGTCAATATACCGTTATGGAGAGATTTCGTATGTAGGAGGTGGCTTCGGTGTCAGCATCCACAATACGCTCGAAGCGGCTGTGTATGGTATTCCTGTCATCTTTGGACCGAACAATTATAAGTTCCTCGAGGCACAAGGGCTGAAGGCTTGTCGGGGAGGATTCGAAATTCAGGGCAAAGAAGACTTTGATTGCTTGATGGACAAGTTCCTTTCGGATGAGGCTTGTCTGCAGGAAGCAGGAAAGAATGCCGGCGGTTATGTACGTAATAATGCGGGTGCGCTGGAAAAGATAATGAATACAGTTTCTTTATAATAATGAGAGAAACAGGCATGCTGGTGAAGAATTCACGGGTATGCCTGTTTTTCTTTTATCCCTTTAGATAATTTTTTTCTTGATTATTATTGCAGCGCTTGCCTGTAACTTGGAAAGATTAGGGGACTTTCTCTGTTCGTCAGATAAATCTTTTAGTGCTTGAAACGAGAAAGGTCTACATCCTTCACTTCCTTTTTCTTAAATCCTCCAAATTTGTAGCTGAAAGATACGGTGTAGTTACGCATATAATTGCTCAGATGCATATCCAGATACTGATTTCCATTGCGGACTTTCGTTGTCAGGTGGTTGCCTCCATTGAATAAATCATTTCCTTTGATCTGAATCATAGCTTTATCTCCTGCAAAGGTATAGCGAATGGCTGTATGGATGAATGCGGCAGGCTCTATGGTATAACTTCCTTGTATGGATTTGGATGTACCGGTCGCACTAATTTCCATCTTGATGTTGGGGCGCTTACAGAGTGTAAATGTATTAGTCCAGCTTCCTGCTATATTCCATATCCTACGGTCGAAAGGAGCATCATAATAGTTGCTTGCTTGTTGATGAAGTGAAGACAGGCATATCATCAGCTGACTATTCCACCATTTTTTAGCCTTGAACGGGATAACAGAAGTAAAGGCAAACTCTTTTGAATAGTCCCAGTTCTGATAATTATATACAGCTTTCAGTCGGCTGGAGTCGAGGTATATCATTTGCATGAAGTAATCTTTGATATAATCATAGCTGAGTTGGAAAATATACTTGCTCTTCAGGATGTATATTAAAGCGGCGGAGTAATCGGTATAAGGCTTGAGTGATGCATTCCCTGTCGATTCCTGATAGTTGTTAAGGTAACTGGTCGATCCGCTTAACGTCCAGTAGTCGGGATAAGTCTTGTTCGAGCTGAGCTCAAACTGGAAAAGGTGTGCGGATGAAAGAACATAACTTAAGTTCAAGGTCGGGTAGATTGCCCATTTTTTATAGCTCATCATTTGATAATATTCAATGGAAGCAGATGCATTCAGACTCCATTGAGTGCCAAAGCTCTTTTCGAAACCGGTATAAAGATTACAAGTATATTCGTCAACTCGGCTTTCTTTGTTCATTCCACTCATCGCAGCAAGATTATATCTTTGCGAATTACGGTTGTTTACATATGCAAAGGATGTTCCATAATTCAGTATCCACGCATTGGAAAGTGTATGGCTTTGGTCGACATATACTTTCCATCGGTTTATATATTGAGCCGTGTTGCTGAGAAAGGTCGTTTCCTGCCCGTTGGTTTCTATGCTGCGGAAAGACTGTTCCTCTTTATTCCTGAAATACGTGTAATCGAGACCTCCTGTCAGACCGAAGCCGGAAGTATAGTTCAAAGCCACGTTATGCATCTGTTCTTCGGCAGGGGCATGGTTGAAGGTAGTCGAATGATTATCCGAAGAGGTAACCGATTGTCGTTTATCGGGATTAAGACTGGAAGTATAACTCAGCCCCAATTGGCTCTGTTCATTAAGCTTATAGTTCCCTCCAAACCGGAATGTATGTACCAGTTGCCGATTTTCTCCGTTAGTAGACTGGCTGATGTTATGTATTTCATGGTTCAAAGTGTGACGGGTAATCAGTTCATAACCTTGACGGTTGTAGCGATTGTTGAGATTGTACATAAAGTCTATATCCAGTTTGGGAGATAAATAAGCAAATGTCACGCCGCCTTCTTCTCCAGCTTTATCTGCCTGTACATAATTGCCGCTTATCTCTCCCTGTAATCCTCCTTCTCCCGGCTTATAACCTTTTAGTATTACATTGATTGCTGCACCGCGCACATGATATTGCGGGGGAGTATTATACATCACTTCCGCCCGTTCCACACGTGATGCTGGCATACTCTTTAATAATGTAACGAGCTGTTCGTAGTTCATAGATGTAGGCTTTCCGTTCAAGATAATATTAATAATTCCGACTCCCGCCAGCGTCAACACACCATTTTGTTCCATTATTCCCGGCAGTTGTTTTAAAGCATCGTACACATTCGTCACCAGCTTATTGGCAGTGAGTTGAGGCAT
>HF993144.1 GCA_000436795.1 Bacteroides sp. CAG:1076 | reverse complement strand
CGGGGTCGTTGGTTCGAATCCGACAAGAGGCTCGAAAAGTTGGAACATTGTTTCCAACTTTTTTCGTATATGGGCATAAAAAATGCCGCCGGTGTTGTAGCGGCAGCATTTCCTTGTACATAAAGTTTAGTTAGTCTAATTGTTTCTCTCTTTAATTCTCCCTGTTTTGTATATAAAAACAATTTTGGGGCCTTTTTGTTGAAAGAGCATGTTTTTTTTCTGTTAAAAGTTCGTTCGGACGAGCTTTATTGCCTGTTTTTGTCCGTTGGTTTACTGCAATTCAAAAAGGAGCATAAACTTCTTTATCAGTATCAATTTGCTGGATAAAGCGGTAAACTGCTGACTCTCGCTTTTTTGTTTTTTCCTGTTCTGGCAAAAAAAGAAGCCGGAAAACTGAAAATTTATTCAGTCTTAGTGCATAAAAACATGTAAATCGGTTTTTTTATGCATGTTTTCCCGGCAAGTTTCGGGAAAAACGTCAGCGAAAAATTTAAAAACATCGAGAGAAATTAAAAAAATCTCCTGATAAGTTGGCTGTCTTTTCCGCAAAAGTCATCAAAAACCTTGAAAATGGGCTTTTGTAAGGGTGCAGACAGGCTATTTTGTCTTTCCTGATTTGTTAAATTTTTACGCATTGTTCTGATTTACAGCAGGATATGCCTTATAATACTTCTCGGAAAACAGTTGCCCGGATTATTGTCCGCAAACAAACGATTCTCGGAGGAGAAAATATACAAAATGTCATTCTGACAGGTATCGTTTGTTAATCTGTATATTGCGGCAACTCACTGGCTGGTCTTTCGGGACTTGCAGGATTTGACAAGAGGGTAGAGGAAACTGCCTGTTCGGCCATATTTTCTTCGTTTCCACACGTAGGAGTCTGTATGCCTCCCAGCAAAAGAAAGTCTAAGGGTAAGATAATCTTTTTCATACTATGTTATGGTTGTTAGTGGGTAATTGTTTTACGGTTGTAAGCCATCGTTTACCTGAAAACGCATGATATGGGGAAAATCCCTATTCCTTTTTGTTAAAATATCTTATAAGCCAGATGTTTTTTGTTGTTTGCGGCAGATTTTCCGACAGAAAGCCAGACCGATATTCCGTTTTTTTAGTTGACCGGCTGCTCATATTCGGCAAATCTTTCTGGCAGAAAAATCCTTCTGCCTGAAAAAGAATAGGGCAGGGCGTTCCGGCAATTATGGAAACAATCCGTTTTTTTCTTTGGCAGATAAGTATATTTTTTTCTTGATTTCAATCAAGTTTCTGTATCTCATTCTTCTGTACTTCTTGTCTTTTGCGTATTTTTGCATTCGAAAATCGAACAATTAATTATTAAAAATCAAAAAGGAATGGGTGGTTTTTTCGGTACAGTCTCAATGGCTGAATGCGTAACCGATTTATTTTACGGTACGGATTATAATTCACATTTAGGAACAAAACGCGCCGGTATGGCGACTTATTCGGAAGGAGAAGGTTTTGTTCGTTCTATTCATAGTCTGGAAAGCTCTTATTTTCGTACGAAATTCGAAGCAGAACTTCCAAAATTCAGAGGTAAGTCGGGTGTAGGCGTTATCAGTGATACCGATCCGCAGCCAATCATGATTAATTCTCATCTCGGAAAGTTTGCGATTGTGACAGTGGCAAAAATCAATAACATAGCCGAACTTGAAAAGGATTTGCTGGATGCCAACATGCACTTTGCTGAAATGAGTCTGGGCAAAACCAACCAGACCGAACTTATCGCATTGCTGATTGTGCAGGGAAAGGATTTTGTAGACGGTATCGAAAATGTTTACAAGCGGATAAAGGGTTCCTGTTCCATGCTGATCCTGACGGAAGACGGCATCATCGTTGCCCGCGACAAATGGGGACGTACGCCTATCGTGATCGGAAAGAAAAACGGAGCCTATGCAGCTACCAGCGAGTCGAGCAGCTTTCCTAACCTCGATTATGAAATAGAGCGTTATGTGGGTCCGGGTGAAATTCTTCGTATGCGTGCCGACGGACTGGAACAGCTCCGTAAACCGAATGAAGAAATGCAGATCTGTTCGTTCCTGTGGGTATATTATGGTTTCCCTGTATCATGCTACGAAGGCCGCAATGTAGAAGAGGTACGTTTCATGAGCGGTTACAAGATGGGTAAGACGGATGAATCGGAAGTGGACTGTGCCTGCGGTATTCCCGACTCGGGTGTGGGTATGGCTCTCGGATATGCCGAAGGAAAAGGTATTCCTTACCACCGTGCCATTGCCAAGTATACTCCTACCTGGCCGCGCAGCTTTACTCCCAGCAATCAGGAGATGCGTTCGCTGGTAGCAAAGATGAAACTGATACCGAACCGTGCCATGTTGCAAGGAAAACGTATCCTGTTCTGCGATGATTCTATCGTACGTGGTACCCAGCTTCGCGACAATGTAAATGTATTGTACGATTACGGAGCAAAGGAAGTGCACATGCGTATTGCCTGTCCGCCGCTGATTTACGGTTGTCCGTTTATCGGGTTCACTTCTTCCAAGAGCGACATGGAACTGATTACCCGCCGTATCATCAAGGAAATAGAAGGCGATGAGAATGCCAAGCTCGACAAGTATGCTACCACCGACTCGCCCGAATACAAGGAACTGGTAGAACGTATCCGTGCCCGCTTCGGACTTACTTCCTTGAAATTCAATACACTGGAAACCCTGATAGAGGCTATCGGGCTGCCGAAATGCAAGGTCTGCACACACTGTTTCGACGGTTCCAGCAAGTTTTGAAAAAAGGAAAGTGTGAGTATCACTGGAAAGAGATAAAGAGAGATTCCCTTATATAAAAGTTCCCCGAAGGCTGAATGCTTTCGGGGAACTCTTTTTTGTATAGACGATAAATAATTGTTTCCTTCTTGCGTTGGAAGCGTTTTTAGAACGCTTCTGTCATGTTGAAGTAGAACAGATTCTGGCGGTTGATGAAGTTTCGTCCGAAATCGAGCCGGACGTTCATACGCGGCTGAACCTCTATGCGTAGTCCTACTCCGGCATTAGGCAGAACACCTTCTATCTTTCCCGGAGTAGGTCCCATGAATCCGGCTCCTCCCCAGGCAACGAATCCCAGATGGCTGATTACCTTTTTTATCCAGTTGCTCTGGTTCGTATTAAACATCTGGCGGTATTCTACGAGAGCGAGGTGCCCGCTTTTGTCGCGATATTGTCCCATATAATATCCGCGCAAGTCGAAAGGCGTTCCGCTAAGAACATATTTGTTGAGCGGAATATTGTTTCCAAACACATTCTTGGTCTGTACGGTCCATGCCAGCACTTTTCGTTTGCCTACCAGTTTGTATTGTCGGTAATCGAACTCGAAGCGATAGAAGTTGTCATCTCCTCCCAACCATTTCTGATACATGATACCTCTGAAGTCCAGATAAATACCTTTATAAGGATTGGCCGGAACATCACGAGTGTCGTATGTCAACAGAAATCCCAGTCCCGAGCTGAAATTGCTATATCCGCTTGCAGTACCTCCTGCTCTCTTGTAGTCCTCCTGTTCGGGCAGATATTTGGCAGGATTGGTTATCTTGTCGTAATTCAAGTCTATTTGCGGACCGGCAAAGAAGTTGCTTTCGCCAAGGCGGAACAAGAACCAGGGATTAATCTGTATGCCGCTGTAGCGGTACTGGCTGGTAGTATCGCTTCGTACGTAGTCTTTGTTGGTAGTATAGCCTACGCCGTAGAAATTCTCCTGTGTATTTTTGTAGCTGAACTGTCCGAAAATACGGAACTTGTCGTTCTTGAAGAAAAGTTGAGGCTTTACCATGATGTTCAGTCCGCCCTTGAACATAAACGCCATAGCCACAGGCAGTACGGAACGACGCATGGTCGTGTCCTTCGGGTCCATACGGAACGTCATCAGGGCACTTCCTCCCACCAGCAGACCAAAGTCGGGGCTGAAGCTCGGTCCTCCCAGAATATTATAGTGCAGATTACGTTTTGCTAATTTTTTTTGATGGAGTTCTTTTTTATTCAATGAATGTGTGGAAAGGGTGTCACTCGCAGGTGTGCTGCTTGATTCCTGAGCCAGGCAAGCTATTGCAAACAAGCATGTTAGGCATACTAAAAATAATCTCTTCATAATTATATTCTTTCGAGGCACAAAAGTACGAAAAAAAGCATTATCTGTCCCGTATTTTTATAAGAGTTTGTGGTATGCTATGTGTTTTTAACGGCTTTGTGCTAAATACCACATACCGATTATAAATTAGGCCTAAAAAATGGTAATGTGTTTGGCTGTTCGGAAGCTATTTCCTATTTTTACACAAAAGAATCATTAACAACGAAAGAATATATGACAGTAATAGAACGTTTTTTGAAGTATGTAACTTTCGACACGCAGTCTGACGAGTCAACCGGTGTTACTCCCAGTACACCGAAACAAATGGTGTTTGCCAAGTATCTGAAAACCGAGCTGGAAGCTCTGGGACTGGAAGATATTTCGCTGGATGACAACGGTTATTTGTTTGCAACTCTTCCTGCCAATGTGAATCGAGATATACCCACTATCGGATTTATAGCTCATATGGATACCAGTCCTGATATGTCGGGAAAGAACGTGAATCCCAATATTGTCCGTAATTATGGAGGCGAAGATATTCCTCTGTGCAAGGAAGAAGGTATCATTCTTTCTCCGAAGCAGTTTCCCGAACTGCTGGATCATGTAGGAGAGGATTTGATTGTGACCGACGGCCACACCTTGCTGGGAGCCGATGATAAGGCGGGTATTGCAGAAATTGTAGCTGCTATGGCTTACTTGAAGGAGCATCCTGAAATAGAGCATGGAAAAATCCGTGTCGGATTCAATCCGGATGAGGAAATCGGACTGGGCGCGCATAAGTTCGATGTAGAGAAATTCGGCTGCAAGTGGGCGTATACGATGGACGGAGGCGAAGTAGGAGAACTGGAGTTCGAAAACTTCAATGCGGCTTCTGCCAAGATACATGTAAAGGGAAGAAATGTACATCCCGGGTATGCCAAGAACAAGATGATCAATGCTCTGCTCGTAGCCAATGAATTTGTGGGTATGTTGCCGGCAAACGAAACTCCTGCTACGACCGAAGGTTATGAAGGGTTCTATCATCTGATTGGTATGGAAGGTGAAGTAGAACAGGCTACCGTTTCATATATTATCCGCGACCACGACCGTCAGAAGTTCGAAGCACGCAAGATTTTTATGCAGGAATGTGCCGAAAAAATAAACAAGAAATACGGCGAGGGTACAATTAAGGTCGACATAAAGGATCAGTATTATAACATGCGCCAGCAGGTAGAACCGTTGATGCACATTATCGACATTGCCTTTGCTGCCATGCAGGAAGCTGGTGTAGAGCCGAAAGTGAAGGCTATCCGCGGAGGAACAGACGGAGCGCAGTTGTCATTCAAGGGGCTGCCCTGTCCGAATATTTTTGCCGGCGGACTGAATTTCCACGGTCGTTACGAATTTGTTCCCATTCAGTCTATCGAAAAGGCTATGAACGTGGTAGTCAAAATAGCCGAACTGACAGCAAAAAGATATTGATGACAGATCAGTAAAACACACGGGGATATTCCCCTTTCACCACAGGTTATAACCAGTACCGGTTGAGATGAACTTTTCGGGCGGAGTGAAGTATAATCTGTGGTGATAATTTAAATATTAACCTTAAACATTCTATTTGATGAAAACTACTCCTTTTACCGAGAAGCATATCGCTCTCGGCGCCAAAATGCATGAATTTGCGGGTTATAACATGCCTATCGAGTATTCGGGTATTCTTGATGAACACAATACGGTTTGTCAGTCGGTTGGGGTATTCGATGTTTCTCACATGGGAGAATTCTGGGTGAAAGGACCGCATGCTCTTGAGTTTATCCAGCAGGTTACTTCGAATAATGCAGCTGTACTTACCCCGGGTAAGGTGCAGTACACTTGCTTCCCGAATGAAACAGGAGGTATTGTCGACGATTTGCTGGTGTATTACTATGAGCCTGACAAGTATATGCTGGTGGTGAATGCTGCCAATATAGAAAAGGACTGGAACTGGTGTGTAAGTCATAACACAGTAGGAGCGGAACTTGAAAATTCTTCCGACCGTATCGCACAGCTTGCTGTTCAGGGACCAAAGGCTATCGATACGTTGCAGAAACTTACTTCTCTGAACCTTTCCGAAATACCTTATTATACATTCCGTGTAGGTGACTTTGCCGGAGTACCGAATGTTATTATATCGAATACGGGCTATACGGGTGCCGGTGGTTTCGAACTCTATTTTTATCCTCAGGATGCAGACCGTATCTGGAACGCTATTTTCGAAGCGGGTGCGGCATATGGCATAAAGCCTGCAGGACTGGGGGCACGTGACACGCTTCGCCTGGAGATGGGATTCTGCCTGTATGGCAATGATATTGATGATACTACCTCGCCGCTTGAAGCTGGCTTGGGATGGATTACAAAATTTGTTGAAGGAAAGAATTTTACCAATCGTCAGGCTTTGGAAAAGCAAAAAGCCGAAGGGGTGACACGCCGTTTGGTAGGATTTGAAATGATAGACAGAGGTATTCCTCGTCAAGGATATGCATTGCTCGATGCAGAAGGAAATACAATAGGACATGTTACTTCGGGTACAATGTCGCCTACTCGTAAAATAGGTATCGGATTAGGTTATGTACAGGTTGCATTTGCCAAGCCGGGTACGGAAATTTATCTGGACAATCGTGGACGGCATCTGAAGGCAAAAGTGGTGAAACCACCTTTCCGAAAGAATGTATAAAAGTGGTATTGTCTGTTATCATTTATAAGTTATAAAGCTCTCTTATCTGTGTTGTAAACAAGATAGGAGAGCTTTTATTTTTCTGTAAATCAATGATAAAGCATGTTTCTGTACTTGTGCGACGGGTAACAATGCGACGAGATAGCCTATGTGTTCTGCTTATGCTCCGTTCGTCATTAGGATCCTAAAATCCGCAACTATCATCCAATACACGATTAAGGG
>HF993143.1 GCA_000436795.1 Bacteroides sp. CAG:1076 | reverse complement strand
TACTCCGACAGCTAGCTTCACTAACGACCTGGGTGCTGACTCTTTGGATACAGTAGAATTGATCATGGAATTCGAAAAAGAATTCGGTATCTCTATTCCTGATGATCAGGCAGAAAAGATCCAGACTGTAGGCGACGCTATCTCTTACATTGAAGCTAACGCAAAATAATTTAATTCTACTTTTATGGAATTAAAAAGAGTAGTGGTAACAGGTCTTGGTGCACTCACTCCGGTAGGTAATACTGTTCCTGAATTTTGGAACAACCTTCTTAATGGAGTAAGTGGGGCAGGACCTATTACTCATTTCGACGCTTCTAAGTTCAAGACTCAGTTCGCTTGTGAAGTGAAGAACTTCAATGCTACTGATTTTATTGACCGTAAAGAAGCCCGTAAAATGGACCTTTACACTCAATATGCAGTCGTAGCAGCCAAAGAAGCGGTAACAGATGCAGGCATAGACGTCGAAACAGAAGATTTGAACAAAGTCGGAGTGATTCTCGGTGTCGGAATCGGAGGTATTCATACTTTCGAAGAAGAAGTTGCTGGCTATGAAAAGACCAAAGACACTATCGGACCGAAATTCAATCCGTTCTTTATCCCGAAAATGATTGCAGATATTGCATCCGGACAGATTTCTATCATGTATGGTTTCCATGGCCCTAACTTTACAACCACTTCTGCATGTGCTTCTTCTTCTAACGCGATAGCTGATGCTTTCAACTATATCCGTTTGGGAAAAGCTAACATTATCGTAACTGGTGGTGCCGAAGCAGCCATTTTCCCTGCAGGAGTAGGTGGTTTCAATGCAATGCACGCATTGTCTACTCGCAATGATGACCCTGTACATGCTTCACGTCCATTCAGTGCAAGCCGTGACGGATTCGTAATGGGTGAAGGTGCCGGATGTCTGATTCTTGAAGAACTGGAACATGCAAAAGCACGTGGTGCTAAGATATATGCAGAGTTGGCCGGTACAGGTGCTTCTGGCGACGCTTATCATCTGACAGCTTCTCATCCTGAAGGTCTGGGTGCGAAACTGGTTATGAAGAGCGCTTTGGAAGACGCTGGTATGCAACCGGAAGACATTGACTATATCAATGTACACGGAACTTCTACTCCAGTAGGTGATATCTCTGAAGTAAAAGCTATTAAAGACCTGTTCGGCGAACACGCTTACAAACTGAATATCAGTTCTACCAAATCAATGACCGGACACCTCTTGGGAGCTACTGGTGGCGTAGAAGCTATTGCATGTGTACTTTCTGTTAAAAATGACATTGTACCGCCGACTATCAACCACGAAGAAGGTGATAATGATGAACAAATCGATTATAACCTGAACTTCACATTCAATAAGGCACAGCAGCGTACTGTTCGTGCTGCATTGAGCAATACATTTGGTTTTGGTGGACACAATGCATGTGTAATCGTAAAAAAATACACTGAATAAACTGTGTTTAGCAATATAACAGATAAGATAAGACTTCTTTTCCGTAAGGATAAGGAGCCTTATCTTTGTTTTTACAAGATGCTCGGGTTCTATCCGAGGAATATCGAAATCTACCAGCAAGCTTTATTACATAAATCATCATCGATTAAGGCTGGAAAAGGACGGTTGCTGAACAACGAACGACTTGAATTTTTAGGTGATGCCATTCTGGATGCAGTAGTAGCTGATATCGTATATAAAAAATTTGAAGGTAAACGAGAAGGTTTCCTGACGAATACGCGTTCCAAGATCGTACAACGCGAAACCTTGAACCGCGTAGCCGTACAAATTGGACTGGATAAACTAATAATATATACAACCCGACAGTCCTCACACAACAGTTACATGTGTGGAAACGCCTTCGAAGCACTTATCGGAGCTATTTATCTGGATAGAGGCTATCGTGCCTGCAAAAAATTCATGGAAGAGCGGATTATCAACCAATACTTGAATCTGGAAAAAATTTCACGTAAAGAGGTCAATTTCAAATCGAAACTGATTGAATGGAGCCAGAAAAACAAGTTCAATATAGAATTCAACCTAACAGGACAATCAGTCGACGAGGCACAGAATCCTATTTTTGAGACGCAGGTTCTGGTCGAAAATATTGCAGCTGGTACAGGAAAAGGATATTCCAAGAAAGAATCGCAACAGGAAGCTGCGCACGAAACACTGGCTAAGATAAAAGGCAATCCGCAGTTTATCGATGCTATCTTTGCAGCAAAGGCAAAAAGAGAAAAAGAGATAGAGGTCCGTGAACGGGAAAGTGCAATAGCTACCGCAGAGAAAGAAAATGTAATGCTGGCAGAAGATAATACGCTGAAAACCGAAATACCAGAAGAACATTTCGAAGATACAGAACGTATTATTGCAGAAGCTGAAGAAGCTGCCTTCCGCCAAAATAACGAATAACATAAGTTGAAAAAGCCGGAATAACATGTTTATCTCCGGCTTTTTTGTATATCTACAAGATTATCTATTTTTGCAATTCCCCACAAACGATTTTATAAGAAGCATCTTTTAATATAACCGTCTTAGTAGCATCAAGCAAATAAAGTGAAGGCATTGCTTTTAAGTCGTACAAAGCATTTTGCTTAATCTCTTCATGATCACACCCCACAATCCATCCCTTTGGTAATTCGTGAAGAGTATGCTTCCATATTTCCTGATTTCCCTCAGTATATACAGCCAATACAGTTAGATTTCCTGTATCAACGGCTTGCTGCAAAAATTCATCATGCAGCATTTCCTGCATGATTTCATGACAGCTCGGGCATTCAGGATCGTAAAAGACCAATAACAACCGATTGTTTCTAACCTCCGTCTGATATAGTGTATGCTTACTCCTATCTGGAAGATAATATACAAAATCCATAGCTTTCTCACCAGGAGAATTTCGTTGAATCAACTGTAAGGTAAATTGCAACGAACTCTTTCTTGTTTCATCTACATATTTACTATTCAACATACGTTTCAGAAACATAGCATACAACTTCTCATTATAAAAAGGAGAATTGGGATTATACAGATAATCTTCCATCAACTGTAAAAAGACTTTTTGTGTATGAATCTGCTGCTCTAAGCCACCACAAAAATTTTCCAGACTTTCAATCTGCTTCCGTTCAGTCAGAGTATCATCTACAAGTAAAGCTAAATAATCAACCATTCCTTGTTCAGACACATTCCTGTTATTAACTAATACCGTATCAGCAAAATTAAAATTATCCCAATAATGCGCTATTAAATAAGCTTTACGATCTGCTGGCTGAGTAAGCATAGCAGGTATCTCGGGAAAAGGGAAAAGAGATTCCGTTTTAACTTGCGATTGTACAACTTCTTTTTTTACAGGATTTTCCTTTTCTCGCGCTTTATAGTTACAAGAAGTTACAGTCAACAACAATAAAGCACATCCTCCAAGTAAATTTAGCTTACTTCCTTTCCTATGATGAATAATATTCTTTATACTTTTCATTGTTTCTTCAATGCAATAAGTAAAACCAACTCATTTGCTTCATGACCAACAAGACAGGTAAATGTTATTGTAAAAAATTAAGTATGAATAATTTTATTTTTATCTATCTCATTCCATCATGTATTCTGTATATGCCTGCAACAAGCGCAAGTTATTACGCGCTTCAGTACATCCCAAAGTCGCAGCCTGAGAAAATTCCTCCTCAGCATTTCTCACATTACCCGATTTAGCATATGCCACTCCCAATAGATTTATCAGCCTTGCATCTCTCGGTGCTTGCTTCAGTAATAATATCGCATCAGCTATACATTCAGCTTCAATCAAAGCCAGTGCAACATTATTCTGCATAACAACATCTTTAGGATACGCTTTCGCTCCCCGAAGCATACAATCGAGATATTGCTTACTACCTTTTCCATAACTGTCGGCAACTTTCTGTATCTCGCTCACACTCATCAATTCCGGATGAGAGTTAATCATTTGCCGCCCCTCTTCCAAATTAAAATGACGAACATTATACTCAATACGATATTCATTACGACGCACCATAGGATACATTTCATTCAATAATCTACGATATATATCGGAAGGTTGCAAAGCCTTTAATTTTTCTTCACATACATCCTTATCATTACCACAATGGTCAATAATAGCAAGTACATCAGAAATTCGTTCCAACTGAGGATGTTTCAGTACTTCTACACGTAAGCCCTCCCAGTCTTCACCTTTCCAAGCCACATGATACAGTTCAGGATTTATGCCTTTTAAATCATCTTTCATATACTCAGCAAAAGCCTTTGCACGACGTTCGGACAATTTCATATTATACACATAACTACCTTCAGGCGAAGCAAAACCTGTAACATAAATGCCTGTTATACTTAAATCTGAATTATCTTTCACAAGAGAAATGGAAGTACGCACAGAATCCAGCTCTGAACGATTTTCTCTATATGTAGGTTCAATGACCGAACTATTTTGACGGAACTGCAAACGTGCACTCCTTGTTTCAGAACGGTGCTTTATCATCTCTTCCTGAGGAGCAATAAAAGAAAAGCTATATACAGGAGCTTCCATGGCTGGAAGAATTGCACCAACATCCGCAACTTCACTTCCTTCGCCACAAGCAGCACAGCCTACTACATAACCACGAATAAGCAATTCTCCCCCAATCATCCAACGTTTAAACGGAACTTCAGTTTCGTAATCTACTACTTGCGTAATACCATTATCACGACGTACAACTGTCGCCTCTTCGGGATAAAGAGAAGATTTATCTAAAGCTTCCATACGAGAATTTACCTTGTCACGTACGCGACCATTTACAATAACAGCGGGCAATGTCTGTTCATAAACTCCATCCGACGACAACAGAATTGGTATCATAACCAAAGAATGCTGACGCTTAATATCAAGTTGAGTCAAATCGAATCCTATTTTCACAGCAACCTGCTTGTCGGGTGTCTTTTCTATTTGACGATTGCTCACATCTATTTCACTTAAATAAGTCGTCTGCCCCCAAATAGAACCGCCCAATGACAAGAATAATAACAACGATATAATATATTTTTTCATAATTCAGTCCTCTTTACTTTATTATATATAAGTGATATAGCAGCTTTAGTCAAGCCCCAATAGTCTTTATCACCATTTCCAAGCCTACATCCCAACGGTTGCCCTATACAACGTTCTCCGCATAAAGTTATAGAATATGCTGCATAGTCACTTCTTTGACAAAGCCTCTTGACGAAAGACCGTAGGATTAACTCCAAATCGTTCTTTAAATAACCGACAAAAAATGGAAAGTTTAGGTAAAGCACATTTTTTTGCAACTTCCATATTAGAAAGTTCGGGGTGCTCACGCAACAGAAACACAGAATATTCTAAACGTAAATCATTTAAATAATGAGTAAGATTCCCACCACCATAATTTTTCATAA
The DNA here is from genome assembly GCA_000436795.1 of Bacteroides sp. CAG:1076. GTDB lineage: Bacteria > Bacteroidota > Bacteroidia > Bacteroidales > Bacteroidaceae > Phocaeicola. The sequence goes on along the minus strand of HF993143.1, from coordinate 17,971 downwards.
TACGTGCAAAACGATTATGATTCACTCCCATCAATAATGCATAATCGTCATGGTCAAACTGATATTGCAAATAAATTTTCTCAACCCGGACCTTCCTGTCGAAATCATCAAAAAGTATTTTATCTCTAAGATTTTCATACGGAATTTCTTCGTCAGGAAGAATGTGATCAGAAGTAATAGGTGCTTCTTCTGCTGGGAGTTTCACCTGCGTTGCTGATGGAACTCCATTCGGATCTTTACCGAACTCCGTTCGGTGAATTTCTTCCTCCTCTTCTTTCAAATTAGTCAATTCAGTAACTAAAGAAACAATCTGACGTTTTTGAAAAGATATCGTTTTCTTTTTTCTAAGAATATAATACACGAAAGCTCCTCCTACAATAAGCAAGACCAATAGACCTACTATGAAATAGTTACGTAATTTAATTTTGAAAGAGATTTCATGTGCCAACATCTCATTTTCCATTTTCTGATTACTCTCTCTCATTTGCTGCACCTTCTGCTTATATTCTCCTATACGTAGCGTCTTTCTTACATTATTTATTTTTTCAAGTAAATAATAAGCTTTTTCGTAATCACCCAACCCTTTGTATGCTTTACTATTTTGATACAAAGCATTCAGATAGTCAGTTCCCAATGTATCTGTATTATTAAGCTGAAATCTTATATCATTATTTTGTAATACCTGCCTAAAATCACCACGAAGAAGAAGGTAATTATTAATTTCGAACACTCCCATATTACTTTTCGAAAAATTTGTCCGATAAAACATCTTACAATACTCTTCTGCCAATTTACTTTGCTTTCTAATTTCAGAAAGCAAAGCCATTTTACTATAAAGATATCCTTTCTGATTATCAATCCAAGAAACATTTATATTTTGTTTCTCCTTCTCCATCTTATCGATAAAAACAGAACGCTTCTTACCCAATTGCCAAGCATCATTATATCTTAAATCTTCTATATAGAAGGACATCAAATACCCATAAATATGTGACATTAATAAAAGCGCTTCTGGTTGATTTGATTTTGCAAGCATACGTATAGCATCCTGCATACGAGTATAACTCTTCGCTGTTTGTCCCAATTTACGAAGTATCGTACTCTCCATTTGTATCATATTAGCTTCGAGAAGAATATTCTTAGACATCCGGGCATAGCTAACTCCTTCGGCAATATACTTTGTACCAATATCCAAATGATTCAAAAGAACGGCCGATTCCACCAATAGCATATAAACATATGCCTTCGTATCAGGATCCTTATCTATACCAACGGCTTCAAGAGCATGATGAGCATGATAAAAGACAAGCGAGCGCATGGAAAGGCTCCGATACGCACAGGCACGCAACATTTCAATCTGATAAAAAGGTAAAGCAGAATGTACATCCAACGTATCAGCCTTAGACAATAAAACATGAGGATCTACCACTGATAATTCACACAAATTTTCAAAAGAAGTCTTTTTCTCCTGCAACATATTTGCCCAACACGAAAAAGACAATAGAATTAAAAGAGCACTTACTACAGATCTTATTTTCCCCATATTTTACTATCCGAAACAAATTCCCATCCTACGCCCCTGTACCACCAGATCGTGATCTTCGGTTACCAGCTTTAACTTGCCGGCTATATCCGACAAGGGGACAGAAGTTATCTCCGAACCTCGCAAAGAAACCATACGGCCAAACTGTCCGTTCGCAATCAGTTCAGTAGCATGTCCACCCATACGGGTAGCCAGATTACGGTCGAAAGCAGTAGGCCCTCCTCCGCGCTGAATGTATCCCAATACTGTTTCACGCGTTTCGAATCCGGTTTCATATTCTATTTCCTCGGCTATATACTGTGCAGCCTTTTTACCTCCCAAAGTAGGAATACCTTCTGCTACCACTACAATGGAATAAGGTTTTCCTTTTTTCAAACGATTGATAATTGCATCACCAATACGATGAATATCGAAAGGGATTTCTGGCAACAGAATAATATCGCCGCCACCAGCCATACCAGAATACAGCGCAATCCATCCGGCTTTGTGCCCCATGACTTCAATAACCATTACCCGCTGATGCGCACTTGCCGTAGAATGCAATCGGTCTATTGCATCAGTAGCGATACTTACAGCAGAATCGAAACCGAAAGAAATATCGGTTCCCCATACATCATTATCGATGGTTTTAGGAATTGTTACCACATTAACTCCCGTTGCAGCCAGCTTGGCCGCCGTTTTTTGTGTACCATTTCCACCAATACACACCACACAATCCAACTTGTGGTCATGAATAGTCTTCAACATCATGGCAGGTTTGTCTTCAGACACCGGTGAATTCGGCCTGCTTTTAAAAGGCTTTTCACGAGATGTACCCAGAATAGTACCTCCCATACTTAACAATCCCGTCAATGAGTTTTCATCCAACGGCACGACGTCATCGTCAAGCAAACCACGAAAACCGCTATGTATACCATAGACTTCCATTCCATAATGGCTGATTGCAGTCTTGCAAACACCTCTGATAGTTGCATTTATACCCGGACAATCACCTCCAGATGTTAAGATTCCAATTCTCATAACCTTTAAATTTTCACTACTTGTGGTAAAGTTATAAGAAAAAAGTGTAGATTTGTGCTTTCTCTAAGGAAAAATCTTTTATTGAAAAAGAAATCGCCTAACTTTGCACGTAAGAACAGATAAGAAAAAAGAAAAAGTAAATGGTTTCAACAAAGTTAATCGGGAAACTGTTTGTTTCGCGTCAAAAGGAAATAGACCAGTATGCGACACAGGCAGAGGCTATCCAGGAACGTGTGTTCCGGAAACTTATACAAACCGCCGCTGCTACGGAATGGGGAACAAAATACAATTATGCCAATATACGCACATATAACGACTTTAAGCATGTTCCTATCCAACAATACGACGATATAAAAGGATACGTAGACCGTATGCGTCACGGAGAAAAAAATATTTTATGGCCTGGACAAGTAGTATGGTATGCCAAATCCTCAGGAACAACCAATGATAAGAGCAAATTTATTCCAGTAAGCAAAGACGGATTGCACCACATTCATTATCAGGGAGGTACCGATGCTGTAGCTCTTTATCTCCGTTCCAATCCTCAAAGTAACTTTTTCTCCGGCAAGGGACTAATTCTGGGCGGAAGTCACAGCCCGAACTATAATCTGAAAGACAGTCTGGTAGGCGATTTATCGGCAATTCTGATACAAAACATCAATCCACTGGTAAACTTTATTCGTGTGCCAAGTAAGGAGATTGCTTTACTGAGCGAATTTGAAGAAAAAGTAGAGCGTATTGCCGATACAACCATTCACGAAAATGTAACCAATCTGTCGGGAGTCCCATCGTGGATGCTTGCCGTCATCAAACGTATATTGGAAAAAACCGGAGCAACCCACCTGAATGAAGTATGGCCAAATTTGGAAGTATTCTTCCATGGCGGCGTATGCTTCACACCTTACCGCGAACAATACAAACAGTTGATTACGAGCGACAAGATGCACTATATGGAAACATATAATGCAAGTGAAGGGTTCTTTGGCCTGCAAAGCGACTTGAATGACCCGGCCATGTTGCTGATGATAGACTATGATGTCTTCTACGAATTTATTCCATTGGAAGAAATAGACAATCCCGCTCCAGCCATTGTTCCTCTTTCCGGAGTGGAAGTCGGCAAAAATTATGCAATGGTTATCAGCACTTCCTGCGGATTGTGGCGATACATCATAGGTGATACAGTAAAGTTCACACAAAAGAATCCGTACAAATTCATCATAACCGGACGTACCAAACACTTTATCAATGCCTTTGGAGAAGAGTTGATGGTAGACAATGCCGAAAAGGGACTGGCACGTGCCTGTGCGGAAACTGGCGCTCAGGTTTTAGAATATTCAGCAGCACCAGTATTCATGGATGCCAATGCCAAATGCCGTCATCAGTGGCTGATAGAATTTAGTGTCATGCCCGATTCACTGGAAAAGTTCCGGCATACACTCGATAAAGCATTGCAGGAAATAAATTCCGACTACGAAGCCAAACGACATAAAGACATTACATTGCAGGAACTGGAAATTATTGTTGCACGTCCTAATTTATTCCACGACTGGCTGAAACAAAAGGGAAAACTGGGAGGACAACATAAAATTCCTCGTCTGAGCAATAATCGTGACTACATAGAAGAAATGCTAAAATTAAATATATGAAGCCCATACCTAAATACATAGCCATACTGCTGGTCATCATTGGATTCTATGCATGTGCAAGTACCGGATCACCCGACGGAGGACCTTACGACGAGGAACCGCCTAAGTTCGTACGTGCTACTCCTGAACCGAATGCGACCAACAATACGCGCAAGAAAATCTCCATCGAGTTCGATGAATTCATCAAGCTGGAAAACGCTTCTGAAAAAGTAATTATTTCCCCGCCACAGAAAGAAAGTCCGGAAGTAAAGACAAGCGGAAAAAGAGTATTGGTAGAATTCTTCGATACACTACAGGAGAATATGACATATACCATCGATTTTGGTGATGCCATCGTAGACAATAATGAGGGTAATCCGCTGGGACAATTTACATATGCTTTTGCAACGGGACCCACCATTGACACAATGGAGGTTTCGGGTACGGTACTCAATGCAGCCGACTTAGAGCCTATAAAAGGCATTCAGGTAGGATTGCATCAAAACCTGAACGATTCGGCTTTCACCACACTTCCGTTCGACCGTATTTCGCGCACGGACAGCCGTGGAAAGTTTACCATCCGAGGTATCGCACCCGGCAAGTACCGTATCTATGCCTTAATGGACGGAAATCAGAATTATTTATTCGACTCAAAAACAGAAGTCATTGCTTTTCAGGATTCTCTTGTCGTACCCAGTATGGAAGGTGCTGTACGTCAGGACACGGTATGGAATGAACTCGATACAACAAAGATCGACACCATCAAACAAATCAATTATACAAGATTTCTACCCGACAACATTATTCTGAGAGCTTTTAAGGAGGAAAATGATCTTCAGTATCTGATGAAAAGCGAGCGACCGAAAACAACTCAGTTCTCACTTTACTTCAGTGCGAAATCGGACACTTTGCCAACATTGAAGGGGCTTGATTTCGATGAGAAAGAACTCATTGTTGAAGCTAATCCACGTAAAGACAGTATCTTGTACTGGATAAAAGATACTACATTATGCGAGCGAGATACGCTGACCTTGCAACTGGATTATCTGGCAACAGATACACTGGGGCAACTGGTTCCCAAGACCGATACGTTACGTATGATAAACAAAATTCCAAAAGCCAGACGTCTGGCTATGCTCGAAGAAGAAAACAAGAAAAAAGAAAAAGAACGTAAGAAGCGCGAAAGGAAAGGAGATACATTAGCGGTAGAAACTGAATTTTTAACTGTCAATACAGATGCTCCATCAGCGCTCGACCTGAATAGAAATATTATCTTGAGTTTTGAAGAACCGGTAGCAAGCATTGATACGGCGGCTATTCACATGAGCACAATGGTCGATTCGGTATGGCAAGATATTCCTTTCATCTTTCAGGCAGACAGTATTGCTCCTCGACGTTATGAAATACTGGCAAACTGGCAACCGGGTATAGAGTATAAAATGACAATCGATTCTCTTTGCTTTAAAGGTATTTACGGACTGTATTCCGATAAGATAGAAAATACACTCAAAGTCAAGACTCTGGAAGACTATGGAACGCTTTATCTGAACATCGTAGGTGCAGGACCACATGCCATCGTACAATTGTTGAACAGCAGTGACGCAGTAGTTCGCCAACAGCCTGTTACAGAGAAGAAAACCTGCGACTTTTATTTTCTACAACCGAGTACCAAGTATTATATCCGTTTATTCAACGACGACAACAATAATGGCGTATGGGATACAGGAATCTATGAAGGGAAACGTCAGGCTGAGGAAGTATTTTATTTTCCCAAAGTATGGGAAATGAAAGCTAATTTCGAGTTCGAAGAAACATGGGACATACATGCTACACCACTCGACAAGCAAAAACTGGACGAAATTAAAAAGCAGAAACCTGACGAAACCAAGAAAATAAAAGATAGAAATAAGGAACGAGCCAAAAATCTGGGAAGGTCATGATGATAAAGAAAATAGTTTTATGCCTGTGCCTCCTGATGGGAGGTATGGCAGCCAAAGCACAATGCGGAGCTGAAAACGATGCAATTAAACCGGGAGAAACATTGAGTTATGAACTGAAATTTAATTGGAAGTTCATCTGGATCAATGCCGGATGGGCAAAAATGACAGTCAACGAAACGACTCATAAAGGACAGCCTTGCCTGAGAACAGATCTGCAATCGTACACGAACAAGAAGATAGACTTCTTCTTTAAAATGCGTGATACGTTGACATGCATTACCAGCAAGCAACTGGAGCCCTTATATTTCCGAAAGGGGGCCGAAGAAGGTAAACGCTATACGGTAGACGAAGTACATTTTAGTTACCAGAATGGGAAATGTATTGTCGACCAGCAACGTACTTTATATGGCAAGACCGATAAAAGACACGACGAAATGCCAGTATGTGTCTACGATATGCTGAGTATCTTGCTGCAAGCCCGTTCGTACGACCCGTCCGACTACAAACCGGGAATAAAAATATTATTCTCTATGGCAACAGGACGTGCCGTCGAAAAGCAGACACTGATTTATAGAGGAAAGGAAAATTTTACCTCCGAACAGGGAGTAACATACCGTTGTCTGGTTTTCTCGCTGGTAGAATATGTAAACAACAAAGAAAAGGAAGTTATCACCTTTTATGTGACTGACGATCGTAACCATTTGCCCGTACGACTGGATATGTACTTGAACTTCGGTTCGGCAAAGGCATTCCTTACCGATATCAAAGGCAACAGACATCCGCTCACTTCTATCGTGAAATAAATCCATCAGACGAAAGGATATAATATAAGCTCGCTATGAATGATGACAGGCTGCAATATACCGCATCATTCGTAGCGAGCTTTTCGTTTAACTCCCGGCAGGTTACTGCCTGCACATCGGGAATAGAGAATTATTTTTTGTACAAAACATTTTGGAATTTGTACAAATTTTCCAAAAACATCGAGAGAAATCTCTCCAAATACGTCGTTTTTCTTAATTTTCCATGCCTTTTTACCCTTCACAGTCTTCACACATCCTAAATCTTACAAAATGTATCTCTATACATAGTCGTGATACAAAGAACTTTTCTATCTTCTTCTGAAAGCATGTGAAACTGTCACATTATTCGAAGAGCCTGCGCATTTTCCCTTTATCCCCTACGATGTAATACGTACCTTGCTCGATCAATATTCCACGTCCCCGGCGTTTTTTCCGGTTCTCTTTATTATTGACATTTACACCAATTACCTTTCCGTCATAAAATGTAGAGATATCCTTAAAAATGGTATGTCCCACGATGATATGGTCGACATCGTACTTCTGCAAGATCATTTGAAGCGTATCAGACGTACAAGGTTTGTATTTCTCGTCGGTACGTACCAGTCCTCTATACCAGATAGGGCCTTCATTTCCGTACAAAAAGGCATGTAAAGGAGATACTTGTTTGCGCTTTTTGTTCTTCAGGAACAAGACCTCGCTCATCTTTTCGTTTACCTCCGGAATGGTAAGGTTCCGGTCATAAAAGGCTTTTCCCAATCCAGCATGAACATACAGATTGTCCCCGATAATTTGTATCGTATTTCTTGTTCCTAACCATCGTCCCAGTTCCGTTTCAGGACCATACAAACTGGCATATTCAATACCGAGTGAGTCGGCCAGTGCCTTATACTTATCTTTTGCATAACGCAAATCATTTGACAATTCCATAGGCTCATGGTTGCCCAACAAGAAATGGACTTTTCCCCCGGCTTTTTCTGCTTCTGCTTCCAGTTTATAGACCAGCCAGAAAATCTGAGTGGCATCCTTTCCACGGTCGAAAATATCTCCTATAATCATCAACTGATTATGACCAAAAGCCCAGTTCAGTTTATCATCGATGACACCGTTACCTTGCAACAGACTGACAACACATTCCAAATTGGCATGAGGATCGGACATTACAAAGATTTTATCCGGCGTTTCATATTTCCAGGCTGGTCGTTCAACCGGATGAATCGGAACGGTAAACTGAAGTTTTCCATCATGGCTGACAACCGAAACGGAATGATCGGGCAACGTATCGTATTCCTGAGTTTCAATCTTACCTTCTGTTGTGACTCTGACAACCTTGACTTTTCCGTCGGGCTGATAACAGACATAAGGTCCATCGGCAGTCAATTCAACTTTATGTTTTTCTTTATGCTTATTTTTCTCCCATGTACCGGCCTGTAGGTTCAGAGTAAAAACGACAAGAAAGGCAAATAAAAAAAAGCTGCTTATTTTTTTCATCATGAATCTGTTTTATAAAGACAAAAAAGGTTGTTCCCCAAAAGTATGGAAAAAGCTTTTAAGGAACAACCTTGTGGTAATTATGCTAAGATAGTGTGATTAAATCTGTTTTAATCACCATATCCCGGATTCTGTTCCATATTCGGATTAGCATCCATTTCATGCTTTGGAATAGGAAGAACAATCTTGTAGAAATCCCAGTCATAATCCATATACTGTGTATTATGCTCTGTACTTGCCAAGTTAGAATCGGTTTCATCCACACGGTGTACTGTCATTCCGTTTCTGATCACATCAAACATACGATGACCTTCGTCCACCAGTTCCTTCCGACGTTCGGTAAGTACACGGTCCAGTGTAATTGTTTCTCCTTCTACACTATTATCGGGATTAGCACGTCGTACAATCGGATTCAAGTAAGCGACAGCTTTATCGTTATCATTTGTCTTTACAGCAGCTTCGGCAGCGTTCAGATAGGTTTCCGACAAGCGGATCAACGGAATATTGGCATCTTCTATATTCTCACCTTCCTGAGGCTGGTATTTGTATACGTAGGCATATTTTGTCTTATCGAATATCAGCAGTTTCAGACGTACATCGTCCGGATCTTGTTGTAGCAGATGATAAAACGATACCGTGATACAGATATCATCGTATCCGTCTTTTGAGCTCAGATAACCCATACTTTCCTTACCCGGACTGTCTGTCGTTTCATTTACGATTTCAAAAAGGACTTCTCCCGGGTGAGTGGCAGATGCATCGTTGCTCCAAGCTGTAGGATATTCTTCATTGGTCCACAAAGCATAACCATTGCTTTCGGCACCTTTGATTGCATCTTCGGCGGCAGCCAAAGCCAGTTCATTTTTATTCATGTAAAGATAAACACGGCTCAATAAGGTCATGGCTGCCCAGCGGTTGATTTTTCCTTTGTTGAATTCTTCACCCAGCAACGGACAAGCGTTAGTCAAATCATCAACAACACGATCGTAGCATTCTGCCACTGTAGCACGTGCCGGCTTATTGAAGCGGTCGGTTTCTGTCAATATAATAGGTACTCCCAATGAAGCTCCGTTGTCTTTGGTGTAAGGATAACCAAAAATACGGGTCAAATCGAAATAAGCAAGACCACGGATAGCCAATGCCTGTCCTTTTAAATCGTTACGATAATCTGTTTCGTCTTCCTCATAGGGAACTTCATCAATCTTGTTCAGGATGATATTGCAACTGGTAATAATAGAATAAAGAACCGACCAGTGAGTGCTGGGACCACTATCCTTTGTCCAGTTGAAACGATAATAGTTCGCACAACGCTTGGTTGAAGATACAGCCTGCATATCATCGCCCGTTGCATCTCCATAATAAATCAGTCTTCCAGAATATGCATCCGAACTCTGCATTTCGCTATAGATACCATTCAATGTAAACTCAATGTCACTCAAGACCTTGATGCTGGTATCTGTCGGTATAGAAGTAGATGGTTCCAGATTAAGCCAATCGTTACCACAGGATGTCATACCACCGATCAATACAACTCCTAACGTGATATATTTTAATATTTTCATAATTGTCGTTCTTTAAATTAAATTAGAAGTTTACACTAATACCAAAAGTTACGGTTTTCAAAGGAGGGGTATTCCATGTTGCACTACCATCTTCAACAGATTCCGGATCATAGAAATCATAGGCTGCCCAAGTCCACAAGTTATCAGCAGAAGCATAGATACGTGCATTGTTGATGCCTACTTTTCTTGTCCAGTGCTGAGGTAACGTAATTCCGAACGTCAATGTCTTGAGTCGGATATAGTCTGTACTATGCAGTCGGCGTGTAGTCGCAATTTTATTCATGGCCTGATCGGGGTCTTCCATGAAAACTTCATATTGAGTAATATCTCCCGGCTTTTTCCAGTTATCCAAATAATAAATAGGAATATTAGCTTCCAAGTCGTTACCACCATGTTCCGTCTTCTGTGCCCATGTATCGTAGCCGTAAGCACCAAACTGATAAGAAAACAGGAAGCTCAGGTCGAACCATTTATAATGTAACGTATTGGTTAATCCTCCGATAACAGCCGGCTCTGCATGTTTGTCCAATGCTATAGCATGGGCTTCTGCTGCGTCTTCAGTTATTTCTTTTATGTAATTTCCGTTTTCATCGACATCGTTTGTATAGAACTGAGGAACACCTGTTTGGGGATTGATTCCTGCAAACTCTATCAGATAGAAAGTACGGTAAGACTCTCCTACCTTGTGAATTTGTGATCCACTGATGATTTCTGACTGTTCGCCATCCAAAACGAGAATCTTGTTGCGGTTATGGCTGATGTTGAATGAAGTAGTCCAACTGAAATCACCGTTATCGAAGTTCTTGGAAGTAATTTCAACTTCTACACCCTGGTTTCTTACTTTACCGATATTCATCAGATAGCTTCCAAATCCGGTAGTATAAGAAATAGGACAATCCATCAGCAAGTTCTTGGTTGTACGTGTATAATATTCAACTGTCGCATTGATTCGGTTCCACAATCCAAAATCCAGACCAATATTCAGATTATGATTGGTTTCCCACTGAAGATCTTCATTAGCTATTTGTGAAATACTGATACCCGGCTGACTTAAATAACCGTCGGTCAGACCGCTTAATCCCATATAACCGAAATAATCGGAAGGCAAAGTTCCGTTTACGCCATAAGATGCACGTAATTTCAGGTCAGTCAGCCAATGATTAATCGGCTTCATGAATTCTTCTTCAGCAATTCTCCACGCTCCTGAAACAGACCAGAATTTACCCCAGCGATTACCTGAAGCCAGACGTGAACTTCCATCCGTACGGAAACTTGCTCCCAAGTAATATTTATTTTTGAAATCGTAATTGGCACGGCTCAGGTATGACACCAGACGAGTTTTCTGGTCGTATCCACCCACCGATTCTACTTTCATACCATTACTGATAGCAGTCTTATCGTAAGTTGCAAAGTTGGTAGCATAACCCGACAAATAATCGCTGTACTGTTCATCGATTTCATAACCGGCCAAGACATCGAAGTGATGATCCTCCTTCACATTGAATCGATAACTCAACTGATTAGCCCATACCATTTTATGACGTTCATGATATTCTTTCGACATACCACCGTTGATATCATCACCGTTTGAAGTACGCGGGTCACTCCAGCTTACTCCTTTTGTATTCGTGTAGTCGTAGCTTAAAGTGGATTTCAGCTTCAAGTCTTTTATAAATTCATATTCTCCGTAAATGGTGTTGAAAGTACGGGTTACATATTCTCTATCCCGGTCGTAAGTAGCCGACAACAAAGGATTACGGTCGCTGTTACGGATAAAATCACGATTCCAGCTTCCATCCTCATTATATACAGGGTCTGAAGGAACGACCGCATTACGGCTTGAATAGAACGGTGATGTATAACTTGTTCCTTCACCATATACGTTCTGATTTACATTAGCAAACAAGATGTTGGCTCCTACTTTCAAATGGTCGGTTGCCTGAAAATCCACATTCAAACGTCCACTGATACGTTCCAAACCTGAATTGAGTGTGATACCGTCTTGTTTTAAATAAGACAATGAAGAATAATAAGAGAATTTATTGGTCCCTCCAGAAACAGAAGCCTCGTAGTTTTGATGACTTCCATGCTGGAACAAAATATCATCCCAGTCTACATATCCACACCAAGGAACAGGAGCATAGTCATCTATTTCGTCATCGGCATAGGCTATTGCTTCCTCTTCGGTTGCCCCATTTCTTAGCTGTCCCTCTTCAATCCGTTATAGATATATTCCCGGCGTTGTGCACCGTTCATAATCGGACGATACTGCATGGCGAAGTCACTAAATCCCCAGTCTGCTTTTAAACTAACTTGAGCTTTTCCTTCCTTACCTCTCTTGGTCGTAATCAAAATCACACCATTTGCAGCTCGTGAACCATACAAAGAAGCTGCTGCCGCATCTTTAATGATAGATATGTTCTCAATATCCGAAGGATTGATGGTAGACATGATATCCAGACCAGAATCAGAACCTGTAGCGTCGATAGATCCTGAGATAACCGGTACTCCATCGATTACATACAACGGAGTGTTACTGGCATTGAACGATCCCATACCACGAATGTTAATGGATGAAGATGCTCCTGGTTGACCAGATGAAGAGCTGAATTGAACACCAGCCGCATTTCCCTGTAACATGCTCTGGAAAGATACAGCAGGAATATCCTTTATTTTATCTGCTTTGACAGCAGAAGCTGAACCTGCATACGCTGATTTTTTAAAAGTACCATATCCTGTAACGATGACTTCATCCATTACCTGATTATCACTCTGCATTGTAATGACAATGCTTTTGCTTGAACTGACTTTAACTGTCTGAGTTTCATAACCGATGTAAGATACAGTAAGAGTAACCGGATAGTCATTTACTGCCAGATGAAATTGCCCGTCCATATCGGTAACCGCCCCATTGGTCGTTCCTTTTATCACAACATTGGCACCAATAATTGTTTCTCCCGTTTCGTCGATTACTTTACCTGTTATCGTCTTTTGAGCAGGCATACTGATAATTTCTGATAAAGCTTGCTCTGTTGCTCCTTGTACCAGCCCTGGTACAAACAACCCGGCCGTTAAGAAGACAGCCCACAGATGTTTGGAGCTTCTCAAGTTGTACTTATCCATAATGCTAAGATTTAGTTTGTGTATAAAATAAAGTTATCCTATGATGCGCCTTCAATATAATGGCACAAAATTAAACATATTATTAATTAAAATACATTTTATAGAACACTTTTTTAATAATACGCCCAAAATGTCATCAAAATGTAACCTTATATAAGGTAAAAAACTTTTATATTAGTAAATTTTTAGCCCTCTATTCAGGGTTTATTATTTATTATGTAAATAGGCCATTATAAAATATTTTATTAATAAACCTGATTATCTCCATTTATGTACATATGTGAAGGGCGTGAAGAGCAAAAAAGCAACCAAATTTATTATAATCGATGTGGTAATACAAACAAACGCGGATTCATGCAATTATATCTGCACAAATCCGCGTTTACTTACCTAATTTATCTATTAAGAAAAATATGAACCTTTATTTATTCAGCTTCCAGGTAAATCCATCTTTTGTATCTTTGACTTCAAATCCCAAAGCAGCCAATGTATCACGAATCTTGTCACTGGTTGCCCAGTCTTTATTAGCCTTTGCCTGCATACGCTGTTCAAGCAACATATCTACCACTTTGCCAAACGCTTCTTCACGTGCAGCATTGTTTTCAGCCTCAGCCTTCAAGCCAAGAATATCGAATACAAATGTATGGAATACACTCTTCAATTCAGCAAGATCATCAGCACTGATAGTTGCTTTCTTATCGATTACGGTATTAATCATACGAATCGCATCGAACAAATGAGAAATTACAATCGGTGTATTCAGGTCATCGTTCATAGCTTCATAGCATTTTTCGCGCAATCCGGCCGGTTCAATGCCTGTAGTCGTCTTCGAAGGAGTAATACGTTCCAGATTCTTAACTCCTTCCATCAGACGTTCCAAGCCTTTTTCAGCAGCCTGAAGAGCCTCATTGCTGAAGTCAACTGTACTACGGTAATGTGCCTGAAGAATAAAGAAACGAATCGTCATCGGTGAATAAGCCTGAGCAAGAAGTTTGTTCGATCCGGTAAAGAACTCATCGAGCGTAATGAAGTTACCCAGTGACTTACCCATCTTCTGGCCGTTGATGGTAATCATGTTGTTATGCATCCAGTAACGTACCATGTCATGTCCCTGTGAAGCTACACTCTGGGCAATTTCACATTCATGATGTGGGAAAATCAAGTCCATGCCACCTCCGTGAATATCGAACGTTTCACCCAGATATTTGCGTCCCATCGCAGTACATTCGCAATGCCAGCCCGGAAAACCGTCGCTCCACGGTGAAGGCCAACGCATGATATGTTCCGGCTGTGCACATTTCCAAAGAGCAAAATCGGCAGGATTATGTTTTTCCTGCTGTCCGTCCAGTTCACGGGTTGTATTGATAACATCATCCAGATTACGTCCGGAGAGCTTCCCGTAATGATGATCTTTGTTATATTTTGCCACATCAAAATAAACAGACCCCTGGCTTTCGTAAGCATATCCGTTCTTCAAAATTTCCTTTACCAACTGAATCTGTTCGATGATATGTCCCGATGCATGCGGCTCAATGCTGGGAGGAAGCACGTTCAATGCTTCCATAGCCTTATGATAGCGGTTCAGGTAATACTGAACAACTTCCATCGGCTCCAATTGTTCCAGACGGGCTTTCTTTGCAATTTTATCTTCACCATCGTCAGCATCATGTTCCAAATGTCCTACATCGGTAATATTTCGTACATAACGTACCTTATACCCCAGATGTGTAAGGTAACGGAAAAGAATATCGAATGTAATAGCCGGGCGAGCATGTCCCAAATGGGCATCACCATAAACAGTAGGCCCGCACACATACATGCCTACATGAGGAGCATGCAACGGAACAAACAGTTCCTTGCGACGGGTAAGCGTATTATAAATAGTCAGCTTATTTTCCATAATTATCTCTTTTAGTTAAGTCACAAAAATACAGAAAAAAGAAATAATAAGGAAACAGAGGGTCTTTTTTTTCTCAAACAAGCTGCCAGTGTGGCTTAGCTCCAATAAAAAATGACATACATTTGTCAAAAAAAGAAGCGACACTTTTAGTTAACAAACATAGAACAACGAGGCAAATTCTTAAATCATGTTATAAAACATAGTTTTTTAGTCGTAATATTTGCAGGTTTTCTAAAAGTCCGTATCTTTGCATTGTGTTTTTCATAGTATTAGATTTAAGGTTAACAAAGGTTGGAGTACAGCGGTACTCCTTTTTTTATGCCCATACGTAAAATAATATGCAAGAAAACAAGAAAGTTCTGTTAGGTATGAGCGGAGGAACAGACAGTTCGGTCGCTGCGTTGCTTCTGCAAGAGGCCGGATACGAAGTAACCGGCGTAACCTTCCGTTTCTATGAAAAAGATAACAATACAGAATATCTGGACGACGCCCGTGAATTATGTGAACGGTTACATATTCCCCACATAGCCTATGATGTACGGGAGAAATTCCGCCAACAAATTATTTCCTACTTTATCAATGAATACATGGCTGGACGTACTCCTGTACCCTGCACACTTTGTAACAATTACCTGAAATGGCCATTGCTGAAACAACTTGCCGATGAAAGAGGCATTTATCATTATGCTACTGGCCATTACGTACAGAAGCGGAATATTGACGGATACTGGCACATTACTACCGGGGCCGATAGTGACAAAGATCAGTCATTCTTTTTGTGGGGACTACCACAGGACATTCTGGAACGCATGTTGTTACCTATGGGAGCATTAACTAAAAGTAAAGTACGTGAAATTGCTGCCGAACGAGGACACCTGAAAGCCGCTCACAAACGTGACAGTCTGGGAGTGTGTTTTTGTCCTATGGATTATCGGACCTTCCTCAAGAAACATGTAGAAGCAACATTTATCAGTCCCGGAAATTTCTACGATGAATCCGGAAATTATATGGGAAAACATGAAGGTTATCCTTTCTACACCATCGGACAGCGCAGAGGATTAGGTATTTATCTGAACAAAGCCCTATTTGTTAAAGAAATTATTCCACAAACAAATAGCATTATAATCAGCGATACACTCAGTTCACTGGAACAAACAGAAATGTATCTCACCGATTGGCATGTAACAAATCCTGCTGCTTTATTCGAAACAACAGAGCAAATCATCGTAAAAATACGTTACCGTAAACAAGCCAACCGCTGTACAGTTGCTCCAACTTCCGACGGACGCCTGCACGTCA
Source organism: Bacteroides sp. CAG:1076 (assembly GCA_000436795.1). GTDB lineage: Bacteria > Bacteroidota > Bacteroidia > Bacteroidales > Bacteroidaceae > Phocaeicola. The sequence goes on along the minus strand of HF993143.1, from coordinate 1,668 downwards.
GGTTGCATGAACCACTGGCCGCCATCGCAGCCGGACAAGCCGCCGCTTTTTATCGGGATGACGTAGTTTTGGGAGGTGGAATCATTTGCTCGACTAAATGAAAAAGAGGAATGATTACTTTACTCTCCTGTTCAGCTGATTATTTGCTTTTTCAGGTTTTGATTTGCCAACACGTTTACCACTCGTTTTTTTCTTTCCTGACTGCTTCGCTTTCCAAGCAAAAGGATTTTTCTTATTCACTACCATATTATCTGTATTTTTTTGCAAAAATACAATTATAATCCATATAGGAAGAGGAAAACACTCTCCTCTCTTATCTTACTTATTGAAAATAACTAACTTTGTTTTTCAAGCTAAAATAAAGTATTATGAGTCTATCCGATTACACACATACCCTGACGCAGGCAGTAAGCGAACTATCCGACAATCGTTCATACGAAGGTTTGTTCCACCAATACAAAGATGGTGATCCATTGCCGTCAGGAAAATCACTCCGCCGTATTGTAGAATTAGCTCGTGAAATTTTATTTCCCGGCTATTTTGGAAACTCCACTGTTCATCGAAGAACGATCAATTACCATATTGGAGTCAATGTAGAAGAACTATTTAGTTTACTGACCGAACAGATTCAGGCAGGATTGTGTTTCGGACTGGAAAATAATCCTTCGGAAGATACAATAAAAAAAATTCCCGACCGAGATACAGCAGCCTCTATCGCAGCTCGTTTCATCAGCAAACTTCCCGAAATAAGGCGTATTCTTGCTACCGATGTAGAAGCGGCGTATTACGGAGATCCGGCAGCCACTTGCTTTGGAGAAATCATCTGTTGCTATCCTATTATTCGTGCAATTACCAATTACCGCATAGCTCATGAACTGTATATGCTGAATGTTCCTCTCATTCCTCGTATTATTACTGAAATGGCTCATTCGGAAACAGGAATTGATATTCACCCGGGAGCACAAATCGGACACCATTTTACAATCGATCATGGTACAGGTGTGGTAATCGGAGCTACATGTATCATCGGTAATAATGTAAAGCTCTATCAAGGAGTAACATTGGGAGCCAAGAGCTTTCCACTTGATGAGAATGGAAATCCGATAAAGGGTATCGCCCGCCATCCGATTCTGGAAGATGACGTCATCGTATATTCTAATGCGACCATTTTAGGACGTATCACTATCGGCAAAGGCGCAACAATCGGTGGTAATATTTGGGTAACGGAAAGTGTACCGGCCGGAGCACGTATTGTACAGCGAAGGGAATAAAAAAGAATCGAATTTACAATAATATCAAGATAAATTCCAAGGATAAGAATCTCTTCATTTAAACTCCTCATTGAAAAATAGCTCTATCAAATTCTTTTGGAAAATGATAGAGCTATTTTATATTTACATTTTATAATGTGACATTGGGGACGTCACTACCTAATGGTAAACTTAACGCAATCTCCCTATTCAATTTATATATTACTTTTCGTCCGGCACCACAGTTACTCCAAGCTCCTCCATTGCCATGACAGCAGGAGCATCATCCGGAGTTGTGGCCTCCAGCTTCACATAACGGACTATCGTTACTGACGGAAGAGCCACGGTCTGGGGCAACGGGTTATGCATGATGTTGCTGAACTCCCCATCCGATACCAATACCTTCCACTCCTTTCCG
>HF993142.1 GCA_000436795.1 Bacteroides sp. CAG:1076 | reverse complement strand
AATCGTGTATTGGATGATAGTTGCGGATTTTAGGTATATGAAGAAGCAAAGGATATAATGAAAAATGCTGATGTTGTATATGTGCGAGATAATAGATTTGAGTCAAAACTTAAGCAACAAGGAATAACTTATGAACTTACTAAAGATTTATCTGCCTATATGGATCCCGAACCATTCCCTTTTAAAGTCCCGCAAAAAGCTGTAGGCTTAAATGTTAGTGGATTAGCATACTTTAATGGTTACCATAATTTGGCAAACCATTTTGACGCCTACCCGAAACTCATTGATAACATAATAGAATTTTTCACAAGAAAAAATATAACAATATATTTAATACCACACTCATATAATTTCGAAAATCCTGAGATTAATAACGATGACATGGAGGCTTGCCGATTAGTATATAACAAATCCAAGAACAAAAAGAATTTAGTATTTGTTAATGACAATCTAACTCCTCCTCAGGTAAAGTATGTCATTAGTAAAATGACTTTTTTTATCGGCACTAGAATGCATGCTAACTTTGCGGCTATTTTCACAAAAGTCCCGCTATTTGGTTTATCATATAGTTTTAAATTTGCAGGTGCTTTTGAATCTAACGGAATATCAACATCAAATTTATACGATATTAAAGATCTCGAAGAAAAAGATATTCCAAAAGTAATAAATGCTATTTCAATGAGTTTCGATAACTGTTGACACCTATGATAGATGATTCTCATCACTTATCATACGTTTTCGCACGTACAACATAATATAGCATATGGTTAGGTTATTTGCAATTTTGGTATTTATAGAAGTAGTTCTCATCATTTGGTTTCCAAGTATTTCGTTAGGTGGACAGACTGCTTATTATACATTACTAATGTATCCTATTATTATTATCACTCTAATATGGAATTATATAAAAGGCTTTTTGAAAAACGATTCTATAGGAAAAAAATACTTGAAAATTATTCTCACATTTATCATCCTCACTATCATTGGTTCTATAGGGTCTGCCGCATTTTCTACTAATACACATAATGATTTTAAAGTTATACTTTCTTATGTGATGTGGATATTTTATGCTTTTGTTTTTTATATTGTTTGTGAAAATGAAACTATTAGTAGATATATAAAGCGTGCAATTATTATATCGGCATTTACTTTGGGAGTATATAGTATATATAGTTATTTAACCTCTTCTAATGTATATGTAGATTATTTCTCTAGTTTTTTTAATAATGATTTAAATGTAAACCAGTTCGCAGACTATTCTGAGGCTAGAGGAATCTCATTTAGAGTATATGGAAATCTCAATAATCCTGTTTATTTCTCAGGTGAATTAATGTTGCTATTGGCATTTACATGTTATGAATTTTGTAATGCCACATATAAACGTTACAAATTGTTTTTACTCATATCCATCATTACAATTACTCTCGGTGTTATTTTTACAGGTAGTAAATCTGGTATAATCCCTTCTTTTGCCATACTTATTTACACAATTTATCACCAATCAACATCAAAGTTAATCGTATTACGAATATTGTTAGGTATAGTTATTCTTATACTACTTTCACCAATGATTGGTAATTTAATAAATGTGGATTTTGATAGATTTTTCATGGCTTTGAATCCCTTTGCAGAAAACGTTGATGGTAGCAATGCTATGCACAGAGGAAATCAATTTGAATATTTGTTTGAATTCATAGGGTCAAATTTTCTATTTGGAAATGGTATAGGCTGGTGTCAATACTACAATATCACGGTAGGTATACATCCCATATTACATACATTTGAAAGTATTATAATGTCATCTTATGCAGAAGGAGGTTTATGGGGACTTTTATTAGTATATCCACTGTTCATGATAGGATTATATAAACTTAAAATCAACCATTCTATGTTTCCTTTCTATAGAGTTGTTCTTTTAAGCTTCTATTTTTTCATAATAGTTACAGGTTTGGGAATGATAAAATATTTCTTTATATGGATAAGTGTGTTATTAGCAGATTATAAAAAACGCAACAAACAAGTATACAATGAAAACAAAATTAATCGCAATGTATCTACCCCAATATCACTGTATCCCCGAAAATGATGAGTTTTGGGGAAAAGGATTTACTGATTGGGTAACTGTAAAAAAAGCGAAGCCTTTATTTGAGGGTCATATACAGCCACGTATCCCCGAGAGTGGAGAATATTATGACTTATCAAGAGCAAAAGATGTAGAATGGCAAGCTAAGATTGCCCACGAACATGGTATTTATGGTTTTGGGGTCTATCATTACTGGTTTAACAATGAAAAGAATCTTCTGACTCGTCCTGCAGAAATACTCCGCGACTCTCAGAACATAAAAGTAAAATATTTTTTCGCATGGGATAATTGTCTGTGGAAACGCAGCTGGAGCAATGTAGACGGCAATGATTGGGCACCACTTGCAGACAAGCCTGCCGACAAGAAAGAAGGTGTGCAGATACTCATACCATACATTCTTGGTCGTGAGCCAGACTGGAAAAACCACTATAATTACGTAAGAACACACTTTTATTCTCCAAGATATGAAAAGAAAAGCGGAAAACCGGTGTTTTGTATTCTTAATTATACGCCAGAGATTGGAGAGATGTGTTCTTATTGGGATAAATTAGCTAAAGAGGATGGATTTGAGGGAATATTCTTCATATATAAATATGCACCGTATAAGGGTATTCCCTCCAATGCAAACATCTACAATTATGAACCTCATTGGTCGGGTTGGGTACGCATGCCTTTTCTGCAAAGATGTTATCGAAAATGTCTGCGAATGATGGGTATCAACTACAGAAAACCCATAACATTTATAGACTATGATAAAAGTTGGCAGAAACTCATAAAATATGCAGAAAAACATAATGAAAAGAACCTTTTTCATGGAGCTTTCGTAGATTACGATGATTCTCCCCGAAGAGGAAATATGAAATCAATCATACTGAAAGGTGCTTCACCCGAGAAATTCAAATACTACTTCAAAAAAATATATGATTTATCGTGCAAACAAAATAAAGAATATCTTTTCTTTACTGCATGGAACGAATGGGGAGAAGGAGCATATTTAGAACCTGATAAAAGGTATGGCTCTGCCTATTTAAATGTCATTAAAAATGTTGTAAAGCCTAATGATTAAATTAGAATAAGACACATAAATTTGATAAAATATAGATGTATTGCCAGCTATTGGGGTATACGGTAAGCGTCCAATTTTGACGTATTGCCTCAAAGAATAAAAAA
>HF993141.1 GCA_000436795.1 Bacteroides sp. CAG:1076 | reverse complement strand
CGTCCGGTAGTATTTAAAGACATGTCAAACGGTGACATGTTCTTGTCACGTTCAACTTGTGCAACTAAAGACACAGTAGAATTCGAAGGCGAAACTTATCCTTGTGTTAAGTTGGAAATCTCTAGTAGCTCTCACCCGTTCTACACAGGTAAATCTAAATTGGTAGACACTGCAGGACGTGTTGATAAGTTCATGAGCCGTTACAACCGTATCAAGAAGTAATTATTACTTGCCGATATATAGAATCGGGCGTTTCTTTCACGTGGGAAACGCCCGATTTTATTTTATTCCCTCTCTTCCTTTTCTTCCGGCATTCGGTCAGAATGCCGTGCCGTCCGCAACAGCCGTTTTCTTCTCTTCCGCCTTTATCCGCCTCCGTCTTTTACGCTCCGGCATAGTCTTCCCTGCAAGGTAATAGCTGTTCATAAATCTTTCCCGACCTTTTATTACATGCTTCCCGAGAACAGTATAAAAACGTCTTGACGTTTTCCGAAAATTTGTACAAAAAATAATCTTTTTTGTACAAAAAAAGAAGGCATTGCCACGAGAGATTCTACCCTCTCCCAGCAATGCCTCAGCAATATCAGCAAGAACTTTTCAGAAAGCCTTACTTTGCAGTATCTTTTGCACGTATTTCCACACGGCGAATCTTTCCGCTGATAGTCTTTGGAAGCTCGTCGACAAACTCAATGACGCGCGGATATTTGTAAGGAGCAGTCACACGCTTTACATGATCCTGCAATTCTTTTATCAGTTCCGGACCGGCTTTCTGCTTGTAATCCTTTGCCAGAACGATAGTAGCCTTTACCACCTGACCACGTATTTCATCGGGCACACCGGTTATGGCGCACTCAACAACAGCCGGATGAGTCATCAAAGCACTTTCTACTTCAAACGGGCCGATACGGTAACCCGAGCTCTTGATTACATCATCGGCACGACCTACAAACCAGTAGTATCCGTCTTCATCGCGCCATGCCACATCTCCTGTATAATATACTCCGTCGTGCCATGCTTCACGCGTCAGTTCCGGATCACGATAATATTCCTTAAACAATCCCAGCGGCTTGCCCTTATCGGTACGGACAACTATTTGTCCCTGCTCACCATCTTCGGCCGAACGACCGTCGGGAGTCAGCAAATCGATATCGTACTGCGGATTGGGCACTCCCATGCTGCCCGGTTTGGGATCCATCCACGGAAAAGTAGCAAGAGTAAGAGCTGTTTCTGTCTGTCCGAATCCTTCCATCAGACGGATGCCTGTAATTTTCTTGAATGTTTCATAAACCGAATAGTTCAAAGCCTCGCCGGCAGTAGTACAATATTCCAACGAAGACAGGTCGAACTTGCTCAAGTCCTCACGAATCAAGAAACGGTAGATGGTAGGAGGCGCACACAAAGAAGTAATATGATAATCGTGAATCTTCTGCAAGATATCGGCAGGCGTAAACTTTTCATGATCGTATACAAAAATATTGGCCCCGGCAATCATCTGACCATAAAGTTTTCCCCATACAGCCTTACCCCATCCGGTATCGGCAATCGTAAGGTGAAGACTATCTTCATGCAGATTATGCCAGAAACATCCCGTCGCAATATGTCCCAGCGGATAAGTAAAGTCGTGTGCCACCATCTTAGGTTCTCCGGTAGTACCCGAAGTAAAATACATCAGCATGATGTCGTCATTCGTATTCACATGTTCCGGACGCACAAAAGGAGCAGCACTTTCAATACCCTTGTGGAAGTCCTCAAAACCTTCCGGATAATCCGGTCCTACGCTGACCAGCTTCTCCACGCTGGGAGATTCAGGCATTGCATCCAGTATATGCTTGGTAATAACTTCTTCACCCGCAGCCACAATCATCTTGATAGTAGCAGCCTTGCAGCGGTAAACGATATCTTTTTTTGTCAGCAAATGAGTAGCAGGAATAACAATAGCGCCAATTTTATGCAAAGCCAGAATGGAGAACCAGAATTCATAACGGCGCTTCAGGATCAGCATGACCTTATCGCCATGACCTATACCGAGGCTTTGAAAATAAGAAGCCGTCATATCGGTATATTTCTTCAGATCGGCATAAGTAAACTGAATATGTTCTCCTTTGTCGTTTGTCCAAAGCAAGGCATTCTTTTCCGGACGCTCTGCTGCCCAGGCATCCACTACATCGTAACCGAAATTAAAGTTTTCGGGGACTTTTATCTTGAAATGCTTTATAAAGTCCTCTTGCGAGGTAAAGCTTGTTTGTTCCAAAAATCGTTCTAACATATATTATATCGATTGTTTTTAGTAGTTGGTTTGTATTGTTTATTGCATAACGACAGCCAGAAACTTCACGGTCTTTCCATCAAGTGCCAGCATGCCATGTGGCTTACTCGAATCGAAATAAAGGCTGTCCCCCGGATTCAGGACAAGCTCCTTGCCGTTGATGTTCAGCAGCATACGTCCTTCTATCACCAGATTAAACTCCTGTCCTTCATGAGTATTGAAGTATACCGGAGTACCTTCCGGTTTCGGTTCTACCGTTACTACAAACGGATCAGCCTTACGTCCCTTGAAGCCAGAAGCAAGCGACTGGTATTTATATGCTTTGGTTCGCTCTACAGAAACACCTGTTCCACGGCGAGTAAGAAAATAAGATTTCATCTTTGGCTCTTCACCAAACATCAGTTCATCCAGCGTAATGCCGTACTTACGTGCTATCCGCTGCAATACGCTCACGGAGAAATCACACTCACCCGACTCAAGGGCACGATATTCTTCCACCGCAAAGTTACAGTCGGCAGCCACTTCCTCCACACTCAAGTCTAAAGCGTCGCGCAAACCTTTCAAGCGTTCGGCTATCTGCTTAATTTGTTCATCCATATTTATTATGCTTTAAAAATGATTTTCAGATTAGTCAAGGTACAGGTAATCGTAATGCACCAGCGGACGCTGCCCGTGCATGCCCAGCATTTCGCGCGCCTCAGCAGAGTCGACTCCGATACGTCCCACTCCAATCTGGCGTCCCCGTGCATCCATTATCTTTACGATATCGTCTTTTTCAAACTCTCCTTCGATGGCCGTCACTCCCACCGGAAGTATACTGACAGCCTTTTTGCCTTTCACAGCCTTGACGGCTTGGTCGTTCAGGTGCAATTCTCCTTTGGCAAATCCTTCGCTGTGAGCAATCCACTTCTTGACACTCGACACAGCTTCGGAAGAAGGAACAAAACGCGTACAGACCGTTTCGTCGGGATGCTGCAACAAATCGAGTAAAATATTTTCCTTTTTCCCGTTGGCAATAATAACAGTAATGCCTTCATCGGCCACTTTGCGGGCTATAGTCGTCTTGGTAAGCATACCTCCCCTGCCAAAGCCCGACTTCTCGGTCTGAATATAGTCGGACAAATCCTTTCCATGTTCCACCTCCCGTATGACCGATGTACCCGGCTGCGAAGGCGAACCATTGTAAATACCATCAATGTTACTCAGGATTATCAGTGCCTGCACATCAAGCATTGAAGCAATCATGCCCGAAAGCTCATCATTATCGGTAAACATCAGTTCAGTAACGGAAATTGTATCATTTTCGTTTACGATAGGAATCACCCCGGTTTCCAGCATCACCCGCATACAGTTACGCTGGTTCAGATAATGACGACGGGTAGCAAAACTCTCCTTTGTTGTCAGTACTTGCCCTACGGCAATGCCATGTTCACGAAACAGTTCGTAATATCGGTTTATCAGTTTTGCCTGTCCCACGGCCGAATACAACTGACGCTGTTCAACACTGTCGAGCTTTCGCGACACTTTTATCTCACTGCGCCCCGAAGCAACGGCTCCCGAAGAAATTAGCACAACCTCTACTCCTGCCTTATGCAGTTCGGCTATCTGATCAACCAGTGCCGACACACGCGTTACGTCCAGCGTTCCGTCCCGGCGGGTAAGTACGTTACTTCCTACCTTTACTGCTATCTTTGTAAACTGATATGCCATAATAACGTCTGTTTCTTTTTTTCGCATGGCAAATATAACTTTTTACTTCGTAAAGCAAGCGAACTGCATGAATAAAATATAAAATTGTTACTTATTGATACACATCAATCCAAATTCAGGGGAAAATCAGTACCTTTGCGTGACAAAAATTTAACACCTTACTACATATGGTCAAAGCTATCTTCTTCGATATCGACGGCACACTGGTATCATTCAATACACATGCTATTCCTCAGTCTACACAAGACGCACTGAAACAATTGCGTGAAAAAGGTATCAAGGTATTCATTGCAACAGGACGCCCCAAAGTACTGATGATGGAAGCTGTAGGACATTTACCGTTCGACGGGTTCATTACCCTGAACGGCGCACACTGTTTCACTTCCACCCATCAGGATATTTACAAGGGGAATATACCGGAAGACGATATTGAGCGCCTCATCGGTTATCATCACGAGCATCCGGAAACACCTTTCGTCTTTGTACACGACGACGAATGGTTCATTACCAATGTAAACGAGGCAGTAAAGGAAGTAGCTCAACTGATTGAAATAAATATTCCTCCCGTACGTCCTATAGAAGAAGCGCGCAACAAGGAAATCTTACAGATTATGGGATATTTTAAAGAGGACGATGAACTGGAAGTATTCCGCAAGGTACTGACACATTGCGAACCGATGCGCTGGTATCCACTCTTCGCCGATATTATCGCACGCGGCAACAGCAAAAGCAAAGGAATAGACCATGTACTGGATTATTATGGTATCGACCTGAAAGATACGATGGCGTTTGGCGACGGAGGTAATGACGTCCCCATGCTGAGTCACGTAGGACTGGGAGTGGCTATGGGCAATGCTTCTCCTGAAGTACAGGCAGCTGCCAATTATGTAACAACTTCGGTAGACGAAGACGGTATCATGAATGCCCTGAAGCATTTCAATATCTTATAAGAACTGAAGTGAAAGAATAACAGCCGGACGTTTTGTCTTGCCGGCATTTCGCAGAACAATACTTACCTTTCAGCAAATATCGATTGCCCCGACAACTGTCCTTAACAGCATCATTCAGGTCGGGGCAATCGACATCTCTGAAAAAAAGACCAATATCAATCAATCCAGAGTTTTGCCAGATAATCGTAGTGTTCACCTTCTGCTACGATTTCGGCATGAAATCCGTATTGCGACACATAAGCAGAAAGAGTATCAAAATCGATATACAACCAGTCGAATGTATCTCCTTTTATCTGCTTGTACTGCATCCGGAAGTCAACTTCTCCATAATAATCAGCAGCCAGATCGAGCACATAACTGCCGTCTTCATCTTCGTACAGGTAACGCAAATCGCTGGAATCTAACAAAATGCACCCTCCAGGAGCAAGCAATTGCTTCATCCGCAGACAAAAATCGGGCATATTTTTCAATTTGCCGATAATACCCGAACCATTCATCAGCATAAGAATCGTATCAAACTGTCCGGTAAAATGTTCATCGAATACATTGACATGCAACGCCTTTACTCCCCGTTCCTGCATAGCCTTGACCGACAGCGGCGATATATCAATAGCAAGACTGTCCTTTCCCAACTCCTTTAGAGCCAGTGAATGGCAGCCACTTCCCGCTCCCACATCCAGAATCCGGCCCTTCGCCAGTTGCAAGGCTACCTGTTCCTGACGGGGCATATCCTTGTAGGTACGAAACAATTCCGTTACGGGAATCTCATCTTCATCAAACTGCGAGGAAAACACCCGCAAGCGTCCAGCCTTACCCAGTTTGAGAAAATCATAAATAGCAGCCCCCATCGGGTCCTTTTCTTCCGGCAATAAATTTATATCCATATCAGTGAATTATTCATTATTATATATACCGGCAAAGATACAAAAAGAGGTTTAAACTGCATAACAATGATTATTTATTCATCCCGTTTGTATAAATCGAGAATAAAACAAGAAAAAAATACGTTTTTCTGTATATTATTTCAATATTATCTGTATATTTGCAGCCTATTAAAGAATAATTATACACAATGAAAAGTAAGAACAGCCGACTTGATTCCATTAAGATGATTATCTCAAGCAAGGAGATAGGAAGCCAGGAAGAGCTTCTTCAGGAGCTGGCAAAGGAAGGTTTCCAACTGACACAAGCAACACTTTCACGCGACTTGAAACAACTGAAAGTTGCCAAGGCTGCCAGCATGAACGGAAATTATGTATACGTATTGCCCAACAATACCATGTACAAGCGTATGACCGAACCCCACACAGCCTCTGAGATGCTCCGTCAACCGGGATTTGTGTCTATAGAATTTTCCGAAAATATTGCAGTCATCAAGACAAGACCAGGATATGCCAGCAGTCTGGCATACGACATCGACAACAATCACTTCCACGAAATCATCGGAACCATTGCTGGCGACGACACAATCATGCTCATTGTCCGTGAAGGCTGTACCCGCACCAGCGTAAAACAAGCACTGGCACATGTAATACCGAATATAAACCTAATAAAATAAGATACAGAAAGAAAATGGATACTAAACAAATTGATGTTATGGTAGCCGACGCCTCACACGAGGTATACGTTGACACAATATTAGATACAATCCGTGAAGCAGCCAAAGTGCGCGGCACAGGTATCGCAGAACGTACGCACGAATATGTAGCGACAAAGATGAAAGAAGGTAAAGCTATCATCGCTTTGTGTGGTAACGAATTTGCAGGATTCACTTACATCGAATCATGGGGGAACAAACAGTATGTAGCAACCTCCGGACTTATTGTACATCCTAAATATCGCGGATGCGGACTTGCCAAACGTATCAAGCATGCGTCATTTACACTGGCACGTCTGCGCTGGCCGAAAGCAAAGATTTTCAGTCTGACTTCGGGAGCTGCCGTAATGAAAATGAATACAGAATTAGGATATGTACCTGTCACTTTCAATGAGCTGACCGATGATGAATCGTTCTGGAAAGGATGTGAGGGTTGTATCAACCACGAAATTCTGGTTGCCAAAAAGCGTAAGTTCTGTATCTGCACAGCCATGCTTTACGATCCGGCATTGCACACAGACGACAAAATAAATAATTTTTAAATTCAATCAATCAACAAGAATATTAATACAGAAAAAGATGCCTCATTTTTCAGCCATCGTTTTTCACTAAATAAAAGCCTTATGGAAGAAAAGAAAAAAGTAGTCGTTGCGTTCAGCGGCGGGCTGGACACCTCATTTACAGTCATGTATCTGGCAAAGGAAAAAGGTTATGAAGTATATGCGGCTTGTGCCAACACAGGCGGATTCAGCCCCGAACAGTTGAAGCAGAACGAGGAAAATGCCTATAAGTTGGGAGCCACCAAATATGTTACACTCGACGTTACTCAGGAATATTATGCAAAGAGTTTGAAATACATGATTTTCGGAAACGTATTGCGTAACGGTACTTATCCTATTTCTGTAAGCTCGGAACGTATCTTCCAGGCACTTGCCATTGCACGTTATGCCAATGAAATCGGAGCACATGCCATTGCCCACGGTTCTACAGGTGCAGGCAATGACCAGGTTCGCTTCGATATGACTTTCCTGGTAATGGCTCCGGGAGTTGAAATCATCACGCTTACCCGCGATATGGCACTGAGCCGTGATTATGAAATCAATTATCTGAAAGAACATGGCTTTGAGGCTGATTTTACCAAACTGAAATATTCATATAATGTAGGTATATGGGGAACTTCTATCTGTGGAGGTGAAATTCTGGATTCAACTCAGGGATTACCAGAAAGCGCATACCTGAAACAGGTAACAAAAACGGGCAGTGAACAGCTCAAGCTGGAATTCAAAAAAGGAGAATTGTATGCTGTCAACGGTGAAGTGTTCGAAGATAAAATCAAAGCTATTCAGAAAGTAGAAGAAATCGGAGCAGCTTACGGTATCGGACGTGACATGCACGTAGGCGATACCATCATCGGTATCAAGGGACGTGTAGGCTTCGAAGCCGCCGCTCCTATGCTGATTATCGGTGCACACAAGTTCCTCGAAAAATATACATTGAGCAAATGGCAGCAGTACTGGAAAGATCAGGTAGCCAACTGGTATGGCATGTTCCTGCACGAAAGCCAGTATCTGGAACCGGTAATGCGCGACATCGAAGCTATGCTTCAGGAATCACAGCGTAATGTAAACGGTACAGCTATTCTCGAACTTCGTCCGTATTGCTTCTCTACCGTAGGCGTCGATTCAAAAGACGATCTGGTTAAGAATAAATTCGGTGAATATGGTGAAATGCAGAAAGGATGGACTGCCGAAGATGCTAAAGGCTTCATCAAGGTACTCTCTACTCCGCTGCGTGCTTATTATGCAAACCATAAAGACGAGGAGAATATCTGATTATGTCTGGTAACCAAAAGCTCAGACGTCCACGTACGGGAAGAATGATAAGCGGAGTATGTGCAGGACTGGCGAACTTCTTCGGTCTTGATGTATCTATCATCCGCATCGTATACGTGATACTGACTTTTTTTACTGCATTTGCAGGTATACCTATTTATATATTAATGTGGATTATTATTCCACAAGAAAACAACCATTATTTTCATGATTAAAGTAGGAATTATAGGAGGGGCTGGATATACGGCAGGCGAACTGATTCGCCTGCTCATCAACCACCCTGATGTAGAAATAAAATTCATAAACAGCTCCAGCAACGCCGGCAATAAGATTACCGACGTACACGAAGGATTGTACGGCGAAACCGATCTGGTATTTACAGATGAATTACCGCTCGATACAGTCGACGTCATATTCTTCTGTACAGCACACGGTGACACCAAGAAATTCATAGAAAGCCACGACATCCCCGAAAATGTGAAAATCATCGACCTCTCGATGGATTACCGTATCAAGGACGAAAGCCATGATTTCGTATACGGTCTTCCAGAACTGAACCGCCGGGTAATTTGCCAGAGCAAGCATGTGGCCAATCCGGGATGCTTTGCTACATGTATCCAGCTTGGATTACTTCCGTTGGCCAAACACCTTATGCTGAATGATGATGTCATGGTAAATGCCATCACCGGAAGTACAGGAGCCGGAGTTAAACCGGGAGCGACTTCACATTTCAGCTGGCGTAACAACAATATGAGCATTTACAAACCGTTTACTCATCAGCATGTTCCCGAAATCAAACAATCTCTGAAACAGCTTCAGAACAGTTTCAATTCTGAAATTGACTTTATCCCGTACCGTGGTGATTTTGCCCGGGGAATTTTTGCCACCATCGTCGTAAAGACCAAAGTGGAGCTGGATGAAATTGTCAAGATGTATAAAGACTATTATGCTGAGGATTCATTTACTCACATTGTAGAAAAGAATATCGATTTGAAACAAGTAGTCAATACCAACAAGTGTCTTATCCACCTGGAAAAACACGGTGATAAGCTGCTCATTGTTTCTTGTATCGATAATCTGCTGAAAGGTGCAAGCGGACAAGCTGTACATAATATGAACCTGATGTTCAACTTAGAAGAAACTACGGGCCTGATGTTGAAGCCCAGCGCTTTCTAAGTGATAAAAACAATTTAAACAAGCCATGAAACTATTCGACGTATATCCCTTATTCGACGTAAACATTGTACAGGGAAAAGGTTGCCACGTGTGGGACGATAAAGGTCAGGAATATCTTGACCTTTACGGAGGACATGCTGTAATATCCATCGGCCATGCTCATCCGCACTACGTAGAAGCAATCAGCAAACAAGTAGCCAAACTGGGATTCTATTCGAACTCAGTCATCAACAAATTGCAGCAGGAAGTTGCCGACCGTTTGGGCGCAATGTGTGGTTACGACGATTATCAGCTCTTTCTTATCAACTCGGGAGCTGAAGCAAACGAGAACGCACTGAAGCTCGCATCTTTTTATAACGGACGTACCCGTGTCATTTCATTTGCCAAGGCTTTCCACGGACGTACTTCGCTGGCTGTAGAAGTAACAAACAATCCTAAAATCATTGCTCCTATCAACGATAACGGGCATGTAACTTATCTCCCGCTCAATGATACCGACAGTATGAAGGCCGAACTTGCCAAAGGCGATGTATGTGCCGTCATCATCGAAGGTATTCAAGGAGTAGGTGGCATCCAGTTGCCTACCAATGAGTTTATGCAGGCTCTACGTCAGGCATGCGACGAAAACAATACCGTACTGATACTCGACGAAATCCAGTCAGGATACGGACGAAGCGGAAAATTCTTTGCACATCAGTACGCAGGCATACGCCCCGATCTTATCACCGTAGCCAAAGGCATCGGAAACGGTTTCCCAATGGCAGGTGTACTTATCAGTCCTAAATTTACTCCGGTATACGGACAACTGGGTACTACATTCGGAGGAAATCATCTTGCCTGTGCAGCCGCTATTGCTGTCCTCGATGTAATGAAAGAAGAGAATCTGATAGAAAACGCAGCACACGTAGGTAGTCACCTGATTGAGGAGTTGAAAAAATTCCCACAAATCAAAGAAGTTCGTGGACTTGGACTAATGATTGGAATGGAATTTGCCGAACCTATAAAAGAATTACGCCAGCGCCTGTTGTTCGAACAGAAAGTATTTACCGGCGTAAGCGGTACAAATGTTATCCGTCTGCTTCCTCCTCTCTGCTTAAGCATGACCGAAGCTGATGAGTTCCTGAGCCGTCTGAACAACGTTCTGACCAAATAAAGAAACTCAACACATATAAGATACAATAGCCATATCATAACTCTAAACGAGGATTGATATGGCTATTTTGTTATACAAGGCACAAAAAAAAAGCGTCATATCTACTCACTAATATGACACTTTTTCAGCAGGAAAGGTAGAATACACTCTCCTTCGCTTTTATCCAAGAATCCTCTACAATTTACATTACATTAAGAACATCTCAGTACCTGACCAATACGTAAGGTCGTGGTACGCTTGATACCGTTTATCTGACACAAGCGATCGATAGAAACATGATACAAACGAGAAATACGTCCTAATGTATCACCCTTACGAATCTTGTGATAACGAATTGCGGACTTCTCAGCATCTGCTGCTCCCGACTTGCCACTCTTTACAGCCGACATAGCTCGTGAACGCTGATATTCATAGCGGTTAGCTCCGCGAATGAACAAATAACTATCTGCTACAATATCTTGTTTGGGGAAATCAAACATAAATTCCGGATTGATGACCTCGCCCAAAAAACGAGTTTCGAAGTGCAAATGTGAACCAGTAGAACGTCCGGTATTACCACCCAATCCAATAGGATCTCCTGCTTTCACATACTCATTCTCCTTAACAATCTGTTTCGAAAGGTGACCGTAAATGGTTTCCAGTCCGTTATCATGACGTATAACTACATATTTACCGTAACCACGACGTTCATATTTTACCATACGCACTTTACCGTCAAAGGCCGCACGGATAGTATCGCCGATATATACCTTGATATCAAGTCCATTGTGCATACGACGCCAACGCGGACCGCACTTAGAAGTAATTATCGTATGAGAAGTTGGCATGCAGAACCCCGTCAAATCGATACGGAAACTATCTGGAACCTGTACAGTGTTACCATAAGCGTGAACACGATCGTTGTTCCAGTTGGGATAAAGACTATAAGCAGGATAAACTGCCTGTTCTGCTTTTATCTGGCGAATCAATGCCAAAGAATCTACTGCTTTTAATTTTCTGTCGATTGGAGCCTGGCGAGCCAACAAATCCTGTCCGGATACATTTATACTGACTAAAGCCAAGGCTGCTACTGCGACTGTTCTAATACATTTTAAAATCATTACGTTTATACTATTTTTCAGCCTGTACCTGCAAGTAATTTTTCGACTCTCTATCTATATTCTCGCTTCGGTACAACTGCCGGTTCAAAACAAATCTACATTAAAAATGTCTTTTCCAGACACTGAGGTTTCAAAAAATCGTTTCAAATATAGCATTTTTCCACTAAAAAACAGAGCGTAGTTAACGATTTTTTATGTATTTTCATACGAAAAGCATTTATTTATTTCGAATACATGTTATTAAACATACAGGCGTTACAATAAAACAACAATTGGCTGTAAATCATATCTTCATGCATTCTTCGTATGATAAGAGTAATTTATATTCTTCCGAGGAGATTAAAGACGTACAAAGTGTCCTTCTTTCCAGATATATTTCAAGGGCTCCTGTACCAGATAGGGCTTTATCTCCTCAGCAGTTTCCTTATCCAAATAATCGGGAGTAGCATAAGTAAACGATAAAGTATTATCTGTTTCCGATAAATCTGCTTTAAGCAGGAACATATCTGCCCGCGCACGCAAATTCTTCAATGAATCGGCCTGAACCTCCGAAGCCGGTGTCTTATAAAAAGCATCTTCTACCGGCAAAGTAAGAAATTTATCTGCCGGAAGTCGCTTCCACGATGTATCATAAAATGAAATACTGCTGTCGCTTGCCGGTCCCTCGAATGTATGTACTACACAAATTACTTTCACCGAATCATTCAGCGGAAGCAATTTCATTTCAGCCATACTTACCTTACTGATTTTCAGTTTCAGGTAATTATCTGTCAGCTTCAGCATCTCCGAAGTATTTCCAAAACGGTTTTTTACTTCTGCTTTCATGTTACTGGCCAGGAAATCTCCGAAGTCCTCTCTGTTTACTTTTGTCAGCATAGGTGAAAGTGAATCGGGCAAAGCAATGAACAATGATTTCATGTCTTGTGCCTGTATACTTAAACAACAAAGTAACACTCCGACTACAAACAATATCTTTTTCATAAAATATTTCGTTTTTATGTGATTTTGAAGTTACTAAAAGTACTCATTGCCTGCAAAAGTAGTACTTAAATAGTATATATTGAAATAAATATCCTGCTTTTTGTTACTACCAGCCAAGATATTCTAAAGAGCTATCTATCAGTTTATCGTTTGCTTCAACAAGATTACGACGAGAATAAGCCGTAAGGGAAAAATAAAAAAGCCACCCTCTAACAGGTGGCTCATAAATTGAATATCTTTCACTCGACAGGTTATCATATCCATGAGAATCCCCTGTCCTACCATCAATATACAATTTTACGTTCGATCTCTTCAAAACGAGGGAACAGCAAATTATTCTCCAAATGTATATGTTCGAACAGAGCATCTACGAAAGCTTCCAGTTCCTGCATTAACAAACGGTAGCTGGCACAGCCATCTTGCGGGACAGAAAAATGTCCGGTCAGTTTAATGATATGCAGATAACGGTTACCTTCTCCTTCATGTTCCATCTTCATTACACGGATAGGATTGGCTATCGTACCACAATGCATCGGCTCCATACGCTGTCCTTTTTCTTGAGCAGCATATAAATCGTATAAATAAGGGAACAAAACATTTTCTTCTTTCTGCAAGTGCATTTCCAGATCCTGCAACGATTCAGTAACCAATGCCTTCAGTTCATGTAGTTCCGGATGTGCCTCGCCATGTACCCGTTCTACTTTCTCCAACAAAGACAACAATTCAGGTCCTCGTGCACGGATACCGCGATGGTGTATCTTCAAGATATAGTCCATCAGCAAATCGAGCGGCCACGAAGCAAAAGGAATACGGCCTCCTCCATCAGCTTCCTGACGTTCAAGTGCCTGTATCACCTCTTCGGCAGACAATCCAAGATCGGTACATGCTTTATCCAATGTTGTTTCTCCGTGGCAGCAAAAATCAATGCCATATTTCTTAAATACTTTAGCCGCAGCAAAATCCTCGGCAACAATATTTCCTACACTTGTATATTTCCAGTCTGTTGCTTTCATATTTATATCCTTTATTGATTACGGGTGCAAAGGTATGCTTCATACTCAACAAACTTTGTCACATAGGTGACACGAACCTATAATGAAAGTTAAACGCTTTAATACAGACAGAAAGACCTGTAACTACAAGCACAAAGATTCTGCTTTAAGAATTCAAAAAAAGGCTTCAAAAACTCTCGCGGGAAACTGAAGAAAACGTCGGGACATTTTTTTAAAACCCGCTGACGTTTTCTTCCATTCATCGGCGGAAATTATCCTTTCCGTTTCAAGAAGTCTGTAGGACTTTCGCCAAAATAGTCTTTATAACATTTCGTAAAATAAGAAGGCGAACTGAAACCAACTTCATACGTAATTTCGGCAATTGTTTTTTCGGTAGAAGCAAGTAATGAAGCTGCTTTCTTCAGACGGGCTATGCGAAGCAGTTCATTCGGAGAATAACCTGTCAGTGCCTTGGCTTTTCTATACAACTGAACACGACTCATTCCGATCTTATCGCCCAAGTCCTCCACACTTAATTCGGAGTTACCTAACTGTTCTTCAATCAGCGACCGCAGTTTTTCGACAAAGCCTTTATCCAAGTCGGCAATCGGTTCTTTATGGAGCGAAGTTTTATCGGCAAAGAAACTTTGCAGACGACGGCGATTATCAATCAGATTACGCAGACGAACCAGCAGCAAACGAGCGCTGAAAGGCTTCAATATATATGAATCGGCCCCGCATTCATATCCTTTCACTTTCTGTTCATCCATGGTATAGGCAGTCAACATCATAACCGGAATGTGGGAAGTCTGCACTTCCGACTTCAACCTGCGACAGCACTCCATACCATCCATCACAGGCATCATTACGTCACAAATAATCGCATCGGGTACATACTTCATAGCCTGCTGTACACCTTCCTGCCCATTGGACGCCTCTATCACAGTATAATTATCGCGAAGAAGCACTTTTACATAATCGCGTACATCTTGATTATCATCGATAACCAAAACCGTTTCTCTGTCATCTCGTTCCACAACTTCAGGTACGCTCTGTATTGTTTCCTGATCGGCAGATACAACAGCTCCTTCCTTTAAATTTTTTAGTATTACATTCTTTTCTACATGTTCAGCGGGAACTCCTTGCTGTTCGGCCGGCATCTCTATAGTAAATACAGTGCCCTTACCTTTCCTGCTATCTACCGAAATCGTACCGCCGTGCATCTCGACGAAAGCCTTTACCAATGCCAATCCGATACCAGATCCAGCATGATGAACATCTATCTGATAAAAACTTTCGAAAATATGCTTTACATGTTCTGCCGGCATTCCTATCCCTGTATCAGAAACCTGATAACGCAACCAACGGACATTCTCCTTATCGAATATGGAAAGCTTTACTTCTATAGTTCCATTTTCGGGAGTAAACTTAAATGCGTTCGATAACAGATTGTACGTAATACGCTCCATCTTTTCAGCATCGGCTACCATCATATAGCCTTTGTCTGTGGAATCTACAGATACAGCAAAATGGATATGCTTACGATAAGACAACGTACGGAATGCATCAGTCCACTCCTTGATATTTTCTGAAATGTCGAAACGAGATAAAGTCATATCCAACTTTCCGTTTTCGAACTTGCGGAAATCTAATATCTGATTGATAAGGCGAAGCAGAACAGTTACATTCTTTTGTATGATATTCAAAAGGAAGCGTTCATTCTCTCCTAAATTCTTACTCTCGGCCAACTGATTGACCGGATCGGCTATTAAAGTGAGCGGAGTACGAAAATCATGTGAAACATTGGTAAAGAAAGCCAGTTTGGCATGGGTAGCCTCTTCCAATTGCTTGGAAAGACTTATCAACTGGTCACGCTGCTCTTCCAGACGCTTTTTCTGATCAGATAATTCAGCATTCAGCCGGTTCTTCGTCCAGAATGCACGTACTACAAAAAAGAGTAACATCGCTACCAAGATCAGGATGACGATGCAGGCATACAGCAACATTCTCTGAGAAGAATAGCGCATCAGATACGTATCCAGCAACCTGTCTAATACTTCGATCTTAGTATCCAACTGACTGATATGAGCAGTCTGCATCTGCATGATACGGGCATTCGCCTTATTGACCAGTGCTGTCGACAACTTTGTTTCACGAGTATACTCTTTTCCTTGAAGAATATTCATCGCTACCTCCATAACTTTATCGCCTCCCGTAGGATAAATGAACGTAGCATCCAGATGCCCATCGGCTACCTGCTCCACACCATATCCTTCACCGGCCAGTGCATCGATCCCAACAAACAGCATATCATGCTGGCGGTTTCTTTTTACAGCAGCATCGTATGCACCTATTGCCATACGGTCGTTATGCGCAAATACCATGTCAATATGAGGATAGCGTGAAAGAATTGTATCGAAAGCTGATTCAGCAGCTCCTTTAAGCCATGCAGCATCTGCCGAAGCAATAATCTTAATACCCGGAGTTTGCTTTAAAGCGTCCTTTAACCCCCGATGTCGTTCCAAAGCTGAGGTAGAGCCACGCAATCCGGTTACTTCCACCAGATTTCCTTTTCCCTGCAAACGTTCGGCTATGTAACGCCCGACATGATGCCCTATTTCATAATTATCTGCCCCTACATAGGCTGTATATTTACGCGAATGAATTTTCCGGTCGACCAATACTACCGGAATTCCTTTATCGTATGCTTTTTCGATTATAGGAGTAATAGCCTCAGCCTCATTAGGAGAAACGATCAGCAAATCAACATGCTGGGAGATAAGTGCCTCTATATCGGCTATCTGCTGAGCATTGTTATCTTTGGCCGTGCGGATATCCACTTCCACACCCGGATAAAACAACGCTTCACGACGGAGTTCCTTATTCATTTGTTCGCGCCACTCATCATCACTACATTGCGATACACCAATCACATAACGTACCTCTCTCGGGGCACATCCCACAAGCAACAGGGAAAATAGCAGAATCAGGGCAAACAAAGAATGTTTCATAGTATATGTATATTTATAACGATACCTTCACACGCTTTGTCCTTGCCTTTCCGGCAACAAAGCGTGTGAAGGATATGCAGGGTAAAAAAGGGGTTACTTAATAACGCGTTCTTTCAATGACTCTGGCAAAACAGGCATTGCTCCATTCTGCGTACAAACATAAGCAGAAGTTTCTACAGCCAGTTTATGCGCTTCGCCAATAGACAGACCGCTCAAAATAGAAGCAACAAATGCGGCAGTAAATGAATCACCAGCTCCTACCGTATCGGCAACTTCTACTTTCGATGTTTCAACAAAAGAAACATCTCCCGGGGTAAAGACATAACTTCCATTTACTCCACAAGTAAGAATCAGCATCTTCAAGTTATACTTGGCAAGTAATATCCAACATTTATCCTGAAGATCGATACCAGGATAACCGAACATACGGCTCACGGTAACCAATTCTTCATCATTTATCTTCAAGACATTGCACTTTCTAAAAGAATTGCAAAGTATTTCTTTGGTATAGAATCCCTGACGAAGATTAATGTCGAATATCTTCAACGTATTTTCTGTAGACATAGCATCGAGGAAACGATTTATCGTTTCACGCGAAACTACGCTACGCTGTGCCAGAGAACCAAAGCAAACAGCTTTAGTATGCTTTGCCAAATCCTCAAGTGCCGGTGTATAAGGTATATTATCCCATGCTACACCTTCCTTTATATCATAACAAGGTACTCCCTCATCATCAAGCTCTACCTGTACCGTACCCGTAGGATAAGGTACAATTTCTACCATTGCATTCAATTTCTTCTCACGGAAATTATCCAGAATCTCCATGCCAAGCTTGTCGTCACCTACAGCACTAACAACCCGGCTGTTCAGTCCGAACTGCGATACATGATAAGCAAAATTAGCAGGGGCACCACCTATTTTCTTTCCTTCGGGAAGCACATCCCATAGCGCTTCACCCATTCCTACGACAATCGTATTTTCCATATTATAGTTTCTTTTATCAAAGTTAGACATTCTTTTTAATTTTCAATGTATAAAACAGCAAATATATTACTCCGACAGTCATTACAGCCACTGCTCCATCCTGTCCGATAGCATCGCTGGCAAATCCCATAAACAACGGAAAGACCGTACCGCCAAACAATCCCATAATCATTAATCCCGAAATTTCGTTTTTCTTTTCAGGTACAGCAAGCAAAGCCTGTGAGAATATAATTGAGAAGATATTAGAGTTACCGAAGCCAATCAACGCAATAGCAATATAAATAACTGCTTCTGCATCGGACATGAACAGTCCTATCATAGCCAATAACATACAAATAACACTGACAATAAAGAAAGAACGCGAAGACACCTTCTGTAAAATAATAGCTCCAGAAAAACATCCCAATGTACGGAATATGAAATACAAACTGGTAGCAAATCCGGCCTCATCAAGCGTCATACCCAAACGTTCCATCAAAATTTTAGGAGCTGTAGTGTTGGTACCAACGTCAATACCTACATGGCACATAATACCCAGGAAACAAAGCAAGATAAACGGACGTCCCAGCAATTTCAGACAGCTGACAAATCCAGAAGCCTTATCAGGTTTTTCCTCTTCTATAGGAGTTGCACCTAACCATAAAACAGCAATAACAGCTATGACCATATATACCGGGAACAGTACACGCCAACCTAATCCGAAGGTAGGCATTGCCTGAGTTGCACCCCACATTGCAATATACGGAGCCAAGAAAGAGGCAATCGCCTTAACAAACTGTCCAAATGTCAATGAGCTGGCAAGTTTATCACCCGAAATAATATTACTCAATAATGGATTAAGTGAAGTTTGCATCAAGGCATTGCCGATACCCAGCAATGAAAATGAGCAAAGCATGAATCCATAACTATCACCAAAAATAGGAATAAGAAGTGACACGAAAGTAACTGCCAGACTAAGCATTACAGTTTTCTTACGTCCAATTCTGTTCATCAAGATACCCGTAGGAACAGAGAATATCAGAAACCAGAAAAATACCAGTGAAGGAAAGATGTTAGCCTCTGAATCACTCAAGTTCAAGTCCGCTTTCACATAGTTCGACGCAATTCCTACCAAATCAACAAATCCCATTGCAAAAAAGCAAAGCATGATAGGAACCAATTTAGCGTACTTCAGTTTATCGGTTGTTGTCATTTTAGTAAAGCTTTATGGTAAATAAATAGTTTAATTTTGCTCGGTAAGTTCTATCACATGGCTCTGAAGAGGTTTGAAACCAAATGCTTCAATGCCAATTTTCATCAGATAATCTCCAGAAACAATCTTGCCATCGGATTTTAATGTCGACTTTTCTCCAGGCATCAAATTAATTTCTTCAATTTTATACATCTTATTGGAATTTAATCCTTTCAACTTAACCGGGAATAGTTTTTCCTCAAAACGTGGATAGACATCGTAAGCGAATAGAACGACTTTGCTCTGATCGGCATTTACGTAATTCACAGCCATATGATTACAGTCGTAAGGTGAAACCAGACGATATTGATCTCCATCTAAGATAACCGATGACAAACGTTTCCAATTGGCTACCGCAGTTTGACAATATCTCAACTCATCACTTGACAATTCTTTCAGTCCTATATCAAATCCGAGCTTACACATAGAAGCCACATCAGTACGGAATTTGATAGAAGCACTCTTGTTCCAGCTTGTGACATGAGCACACATTGCTTTGGCCGGGAAGAAATGAGAAAAGCCCCACTGAATGTAAATACGTTCTACCGGATCGGTATTATCGCTGCACCAAAACTCAGTAAAATGTTTCAATGCTTCATAATCACAACGTGCTCCTCCTCCCGAACAAAGCATAAGAGGAAGTTTAGGATAATTTTCAGAAACACGTTTCATAACATTATAAACGCCACGTATATGATCGATATAAAGGCGTCCTTGCTTATCCTTCAGATAAGGAGAATAGATATTCGTAATAGGACTATTACAATCCCATTTAAAATAGGCCAAATCAGGATTCTCCTTCATCAGGTTATCTATCACAGAATATACATAATCCTGAACATCAGGATTACTCAAATCGAGTACAAGCTGGTTACGATAATAATAAGTTTCACGATTAGGATAGCTAATAGCCCAGTCGGGATGCTTTTCCATCAGTTCACTTTTGGGATTAACCATTTCAGGTTCTATCCAAATACCAAATTCAACACCAGCCTCCTTGGCATAACGTACCAGTGCCGGTACCCCACCAGGCAGTTTTTGTGCATTTGCCTCCCAGTCTCCCAAGCCAGCCTTATCACTGTTTCGCGGATATTTATTGCCAAACCAGCCATCATCCAGTAAGAACATATCTACTCCCAGATCCTTAGCTTCTTTCATTAGTTCGGCCAATGTAGATTCATCAAAATCGAAAGCTGTATTTTCCCAGTTATTAAGCAAAGTCATACGTGAACCTTGCCCGTCTTTCAACTGGTAACTGCGAGCCCATTTTTGAAAGTTACGACTTCCCTCTCCTGTACCTTTACTTAAGGTAAAAATAAATTCCGGAGTAGTGAAAACCTCCCCCTTCGGCAATTCATATACAGAAGCATAAGGATTAATAGAAGGAATGACACGCAAATTGCCAACATTATCGACTTCAAACGTAAAGCGGAAATTTCCAGTCCATCCAATAGTTCCCATCAAAACATCACCTGCATTCTCTGCCACCGGCTCTCCCAAACCTACCATAAAGAAAGGTTGAGTATGCATAGCAGCACGACTTCCCAGCTTGGTATCAACTATTTTCTTACCAAACTGCAATTTCTGATTACTCATTTGTACTTCTTTCGCCCAGTCACCACTGAATTCGGTAAGATAATACGACGGACAACTGAAATAAAGCATGGTAGAAGCATAGCGGAACAAAGACACCGGTTTCTTTTCCTGATGCTTTATCTCACTCCATGTTTTAATAATATTTTCCTTTGGATAGGCTACATAGTGCAATGTAACATCTACAGGATATTTATCATCGCGAAGTATGATATCTGTCTGTGTGCCTCCATCGACTTCTTTTGTAGAGGAAGATACATAATACAACCAAGTAGAAGGATTGCCATCACTATGCGTCATTCCCCATGCAGGCTCAAAAAAGTCCTCATTGCCAGAAGTACTGCATACTTCCCAGCCACGTTCTATCACGCTGGCATCGGAAGCAGGATGAATATTCCACTCCAATTGTTCCAAATCAGATTCATGAAGCAGCTTCTCACCCAAATAAGACTGGTAAAGTCTGCCGTTAGGAGCGACCTGAAGAATAAGGTCTGTCTTATCCGTAGAGATACGGATCATTTGCTTTTCGGCAGCATACGTTTGAACCCCCATCAAGGCTGCAAGAGCAAAAGTACAAATATGTTTCATGGTTTGCAGGTTAAAAATTAAAAAAGAAGAGAATATTTATAATAAAACAAGTTCAAGTTCCAAAGAACATGAAAGGACGCCAGAACCTGAACTTGCAAGGAACTGAAACGGTCAATACGTTTACAGTCCCAGTTTATATATTTTCATGTTGCCTATCTGTGCTTCACCATTTTCAGAATAGAAACGCAGTGCATTGTATGGTTGAGTCGGGAATACCAGATTTGTCATAGCAATACGTCCGCCATCAACAAAGATTTCTACCGAACACTTATCTACGAATATATTCAGATGGTAAGTTTTTCCTTCACACAATGAAAGAGGAGCCCATGTACCCAATGCAAAATCATTTTTATAATTGACAGACATCGTCTTACGGTGATCATCGGTTTCTTTAGCATTCACATCGAACTTGCCAATTTTCTCCAAATCAACGAATCCACTTTCTGTACGATCAGTAACCAGCTTGCCAGCCTTCATGTCAAGATAGATCTTAACTTTCTCGCCTTTAGCATTCAGCAGATCAAATCCTACGACTTGCGCTTTACCTGGAGTAACATCCATTTCCAGTTCATAAGCCCCATCTGTCTGAGGAACAATTTCGTCAATCTTATATTCACCATTCACTGTGAAATCGTCTACCTTTCGAGTATCCTTACGCAATGCTTCCGTTTCCTTCACAGCATTGGCAGCCATGTAAATTTGTCCGTCTTTGGTATAAAGAGACAATTCACGAGGCAAAGCATTAGCGCCACGGTACTGCTTAATCGGAGTGATATTAGCATATTGCCAGTTACTCATCCAAGGCACAGCAATGGTCCGGTCACCAGTATTAGAGAAACATACTGTAGCATAGTGGTCTTTACCATAATCAAGCCATTTTGTTACTTCAGGCTTAGTATCACACTTAAATTCTTTACCATCAAAGTCACCTACAAAGTATTCTGTTGCGCTACCACCAAACATACATCCAGGGTTAATGTTAACAATCATCACCCATTTCATGTTGTTCTTATCGCCGTCAACCGGTAATTGAATAAAGTCCGGACATTCAAACTGATTAGGCTGTACACCGTAACCTTTTCCGAAGCCACTCAAATATTCCCAGTCTTTCAAGTTAGAAGAAGAATAGAAACGCATCTCCTTGTCGGCCGAAACAATCATATACCATTTCTGAGCCGGTTCATACCAGAACACTTTAGGATCGCGGAAATCTTTCAGTCCGTCAAAAGGAGTAAGGACTGGATTTTTCTCGTATTTTGTATATGTACGTCCGTTGTCGTTGCTATATGCCATACACTGAATCTGTCCATGTTCATCACTGGCAGATGTATAAAAAGCAATCATGGCATCTTTACCGTAGCCTGCGCTGTTATTATGATCGACTATAGAACTACCTGAAAAAATATGTCCTAAGGTATCGCGTGCGATAGCAGGCTTCAGGTGTTCCCAATGAATCAAGTCTTTGCTGACAGAATGTCCCCAATGCATATTCCCCCACTTTGAGCCATAAGGATTATACTGGAAATACAAGTGATATTCTCCATCCTTATAAACCAAACCATTAGCATCGTTCATCCAGCCATACAAAGGAGTATGATGATAAATAGGACGATAGTAGTCAGTATTTGCCGTATTAAAAGTATCCGATAATTGAATATTTTCCCAACATACTGCTTTAGCCGGTACTTTACCAATAGTAACCGTTGCTTCTTCAGCTCCCTGAGGCAATTCGAATGGAACATAGTACTCTATGCTATCTACAGCCAGACGGATGTCCATTGCCATATCAGCAGGGCTACCAGTATCGAGTTTAACCTTACCTTCACCAGCAGTTTCCTGAATAGGAAGCAATAAATACTTAGCCGGATGGGCTATATGAATGACAGTCAGCGAATCCCCCTGATTTTCGAATGTCAGGTTATTTTTCTGCGACTGACAAGCTATCATGCTACATAAAAAAGCTTGTCCTAAAATCAGATTAAAGATTTTACGTTTCATGGTATATGCTTTTAGAATGTTTTAAAGATACAATTTTTTATGTTAAAATAAAATACCCGATTTTTATATATAGACTAATACCTATTGAAAACAAATATAGAATCCAAACGCTCCTCATTGACTCCATCTTCGCAAAATGCGAAGACAGAGCATACAGAAGACAAATTAAGAAATTGGAAATCAGAATTTGATTTGAGCTGAGAACTCAACTGTAAACGGACGGATGTAACTACCAGCCATAACAGTATTAGCATATTTGCCAGCTTCGTCTTTAGTAACCAATTCGGCACCGGCAATACTACCTTTGGCTCCGGTCTGATTCAAGAAGTTGACAACAGAACATCCCAGTGACAATTTTTTGTTCACCTGCCAGTTCAAGCCACCAAAGGTTTCCCAACGTCCATTGAAATAATATGCATCGTTAATATTAGCGTAAGTTTTGCTAAAGTAACGGAAGCTAGTCCAGATTTTCAAGTCTTTGGTAATCATATAGCTCGGATCGATTTCAACAATTACCTGAGGTATTTCTGCTACGATATTTCCTGTAGCATTAATCTGACCTATATATCCATCAGAGAACTTAACCGATGTTTCATATTTCTTATAAGTCGGTTTCTGATAAGTAAACAGGAAGTGCAAATCGAATCCTTTGAACGGAGTAGCAACAACGTCGGTGGTCCATCCCAAAGTCTTGATATCATAATTAAGCGGAGCAGCCAAAATTTCATTCACACCATTTACAGCATGCTGAAGATTCAACGTAGAGTTGTTGTTTGTCTTCGAGATATAAGAGAACAAAGAAGTCAAACTCAACCATTCATTATTGAAATAAATACCGGCACGTCCCAGAGGTACTGAGATTTTATCGGTGTTCGGCAAAGTTGCCGGTGCAAAATTTTCAATTCTCGGATGCTGAGTAATATAAGTAAAGTCACCAGTAAATCCGAACTTATCAGTTAGCTTATAGGTAGCGGCAGCACTTAAAGCATAATTAAACCAGTCGTAATTCATTGGAGTAGGCTGAATAGCTACAGCTCCTTGTGTACCTGGAGTACCAGCTGCATAACCAGTCTGATTGCCATCAACATCGTAAACCGGTACAGCAGTTGCACCAAGATAATAATTAGCAAAACGTCCGACGTAATCACCATTAGCATTTTTCACAGCGGCATTGTTTCCGCGAAGTGCCTGATACTCGAAACGTGCACCATAATACAAATTGAACTTATCTGTAATATCCCAATCATGAGTAAAATAAACAGCCAATTTATTTTCATGACCCTTATAATATTCAGATGCATTCTTGTTGAAATCGTAATAATATCCGTTTCCTGCATAAGAACGACTTGTTGAAGTAGCAAAAGCCGGATTCCACAAACGTACCGGATAACTGCCATCAACAGGAACAGACTGATCGTACATTGTAGTATTTGAAGCGTAATCAATATCGTAATACCACTCGTTCAATCCCAAGCGCCATGTACCGTTCGACAATTTACGTGACAACTCTGTAGTAAACATAAACTCATCAATGAAACCGCGATTCAGACAAGACATACGGCTCTGTACATATTCTCCATCATACGGCTGCATAGAACCATCGGCTGCCTCATACTGATAATTCACCGAACTATTAGTACGCTGACTCAATTCCATCGGAGTCTGGTATACACATGAACCTGTAGCATGATCGTACTTCATAACAACTTTCCATGCCAGTCCGTTATCCCACTTATAATCGTTCATCAAGACAAATTCACTACCTTTATTCTGTACAGCATCATAAAGATTAGTCTTCTTCAATTCGCCCGTGCGCATATCACGATATACCATTTCATTATCCATAGGCAAATATGATGTAGTACCGAGGGCAAAATCACCAAACTCTTTTACGCTACCATCGCCGACGTAAATAAACGGAGCAGACTGAGTTGCATACATATATACCGGGTGACTGTTGCTATAATGATACATAGCAGTAAACTCACCACGATTATTGTTATAACGTTTTGTTAAAGCAAACTTGTAAATTTGAGTTCTATCTTGGAACGGAGTTGATTTGATTTTAAATGTTCCCGGATCGAAGTCCTGATAAATACTTCCACTATAGAACCAATCTTTCGCGATTTCACCATTCAGGTTTAACGAAATTTCCTGCATGCCGAAGTGGTTGGCCTTATAATTTAATGTACCATGAAAACCTTTTTGACCCAGTTGAGTAAAGGAGTTTACAGCATAACCAATATTACCCGTCGTAATAGCAGTTTCAGAAATCTTAAGAAGTCCCACATGGCTTAAGCTGGCATCAGCACGCCACAAAGAATTAACACTGTGAGGATTTGTTGCATAAGTAACAGGAACACCATTTTCCAATACATTTACGTCTGCAGAAGGAAGACCAATCTGAATTTCACGAGGTCCGTTAGCACTGGCAGCATTCAACATAACATTACGGTTGCCTTCTTCTTTAGAACTACCGTTGTTTGATGATTTGTTTTCTTCTTGTGCGTATCCATTTACACAAGCTAAAGCGAGCAGCAGAACAGCAGCTCCCATACGATTGCAAAACTGTTTTTTCTCAGTCTTCATAGCATTAAAAATTAGTATGAAAGATTTGAATTTTTATTTGCCGCAAAGGTACGCAACTAACTTTTCAACAGGTATAAGAAATGTTACATCGTATAGCAAATTTGTTACATGAAACAATTATAGCATACGAAGCAACATTTTTACAATCCTGTATATAAACGACTTACAGTGTAATCATATTTCTATTTGGCTTATCAGAGTAGCCTATAAAACAGACTGATATCTATATACAGCTTCTGCTGAAAGCTGTTCCAGATACCAGTCTGTTACCAGATTTATTGCAATCTATAAACATCCAACGATTTTACGGTATAGCCATTTTCTTCTGATTCAAAAATCAATTTATTATACGGCTCTGCCGGAAATACCAAGTTGGTCATTACAAATTTTCCATCTTCTCCAAATGCTTCGATACTGGATCGATCGACAAACAAACGAAGATGGATAGTATCTGTATTGTCTACAGGAGCCACTGTTACTGCAGGAAAATCACGACTAAAATCAACAACTCCACTAACACTACGGTCCATCACAAACTGCTTACGCACGACATCATAATACATCGATACTTTCTCACCTTTTCCATTCACCAGAGAAAAGGCTATTTTCGAGCTACCAGCATTTTCTATTATCATATCCAATTCATAAGCTCCATTATTATCTGTCAACAGACTTTCGACTTCATGTATACCTGAAACCTTGAAAGCTGGAAGATTTATCTTTTTTCCACGTGCTTTTTCTATTTCAGCAGAAGGTTTACTCCGCAAATACAACTCCTCATCTACTTTATAAAGAGTAAGATCACGCGCAATTGTATTCGTACTACGATACTGAGTCGTAGGAACATTATTTGCATATTGCCAGTTACTCATCCAGCCCAACGCTATACAACGACCGGCTGGAGCATTACTCCATGTAACAGTAGCATAGTTATCTTTTCCCCAGTCCATCCATTTGGTCAGAGTAGGAGATTCATTTACAAATACCTTACCATCAAAGTGTCCAACAAAATATTGTGTGGCACTCCCTCCGAACGGTCCGCCCGGATTGATGTTGCAGATGAGCACCCATTTCTTTTCTTTCGTACCTTCAACCGGAACCTCTACCAGATCAGGGCATTCCCATACACCACCATGTGCACCTTGCATAGTGCCGAAACTGCTTTCTTTCTTCCAGTCCTTTAAATTAGGAGAGGAATAAATCTGTATTTCCTGTCCTACAGCCAGCATCATCACCCAATGCTTACCTGGAGCATACCAGAATACTTTCGGATCACGGAAATCACGTTCAGAAGAAGTCAGAATCGGATTATGCTCATATTTGGTAAAAGTCTTACCATTATCCAAGCTGTATGCCATACTTTGAGATTGTACATCTCCCCACGGACTTGGTTTAGCTGACGTATAGAATGCAATGACAGCACCTTTACCGAAACCGGCAGTATTATCTTTATCAACCACACAAGATCCACTGAAAATAGTACCCCATGCATCAGCTACGATCGGAGTACCTTCATCCGTCCAATGTACCAAATCAGTACTTGTAGAATGTCCCCATGTCATATTTCCCCACATTGATCCATAAGGATTATATTGGAAATACAAGTGATAGACACCATCCTTGTAGAACATACCGTTCGGATCATTCATCCAGCCATATACCGGAGTATGATGATAAACAGGACGGAATTTCTCACGATTGGCAGAATCGAAAGTATCAGAAACCTTTATTTCCTCCCAGCACAATGAAGAAGAGGGCATACCCGTAATATCGATCGAAATAGTCTTTCCCGCATAAGCAGACAAATCCAATGGTACATAATAATCAACTCTTTCACGAGCCAGGCGAACATTGATGCTCTGATCTAACTGAAACTGATTATTAACAATAATGTTAACCTTACCTTCCGGCGCATTCTCCTGAACGGGAAGAAGTAAAAACTTCTTCAACGAATCCAAAAGAATGATATTCTGTTCATTAGCCAAATGCTTGACAACCACACGGTTCTCTGCACCTTGAACAGTCAGTGAGAGTCCTAGTGCAATAGCTAACAAACTTTTTTTTGACGAAAAACTCAAACTCATAATAATTAGATTAATAATAACTTACTTCAATATTGCTAACTTCAATGGTTCCCTCATAACTATTTATAGACCAGCAGTTCTTCTGTGTACCATAAATACGATTTGTATAAGCTACATTGTCATTGATATAAACAACACAAACAGAATTGTCTGTATAAACAGTTACATGATATTCATTATCGACAGGAGTGTTGAACAGGTATCCGTCAATACCATTGATGAATCCCATACCTTCTTCTCCCTGCTCTTCAAAATTCAATTTTTTCTTATTGCCGTTATCTTCCGGATTAACAACAATCGAATAATATTTCTTCGAATCGGTTCCACGAACCAATGAGAATCCAAACTTATCAGTCTTGTCTGTAGTCTTTACAGTAAAAGAGATCTTATTAGCAACATTCAAGCGGTTGAATAACACGAAAGCATCTCCCGTCAAGACATAATTGCCAGCGTTTTCATTTACTCCATTATCGCTTTTTGCCATAACCTTCAACGATGATTTTGAAGTATATTTCTTGTCGATGCCTTCTACACTACCCAATGACAAAGTACCATCTTCGTGCTGGATAATACGATGAGCAACCAGGTTACCTGCCCATTGAGGTTCATTCGGATCGGCTCCTACGGCTGTATTGTCATTACCTTCACGTGTCGGACACCACCCCCAAATATAACGATTAGTACCATCTGAAGCCGTCTTTCCAGCATAGAAAGCACGAGAATCCAAAAGTCCTTCATGATCATCAGGCCATATACCTGCATCATTGGCTGTACATGCCTTCAGTTCTTCCAGCGTATGTCCTTTAAAATACTGGACTTTACGGATAGCAACATGTTTTTCTGAATACACCAGATACCACCAGTCCCCCATCTTAAAGACATCCGGACATTCGTAGAAACGATCCCACATCATAGACATGAACACTCCTTTGTGCTCCCAAGACTTCAAATCAGAAGAAACAAATTCAGCCAGCACACCTTTGGTTCCCTGCTGAGTAGAAACAATCATGTGATATACACCATCGTCCCCTTTAAAGACAAATGGATCACGGAAATCTTTTGCACTATATCCATAGTCATTGCCCTGCAAATAGAAAGTCTTGCTTTTGGTCCAATTCTTAAAGTCGGACGAAGTTGCCATCATTACGACTTCCAGACTTGAAGTATGACCCGTATAGAATGTATAATACAACTTTTCAGACTCATTATAAATCGTACTTCCTGTACCTATCGCAGCATCAGCTTCCGAAGCACTTCCAGTAGGAATCAACTCACCTAATGACTGATACGAACCCACATTCTTTGTACTTACCCCCCAAATAGGATGATAGGTTGCCTCCTGATTAGGACGAAATTCCTGCAAATATAAAATCTTAAAGTCCTGTTCTACCGGATCATAAAACGGCATCGGATCGCCTACATAGCCCACATACGGTTTATAATAAGTAGAGAACTGTTCGTCTGTCGAAGCGAAATACGTCGCTGTACCATCCCAATCCCTCTGTGTCAATATAGGATCATCGTCATTACAACTACCTAATGACATAAGGGCTGCTAAAGCTAAAGAATATATCATTGTTTTCATAAATTACATTGTTAAGTTAACGTTGTCCGATAAATGTCCTTTATCGGACAACTATTATTAAATATTTATTTTGACTCGCTTATTAAATAATTAATAGCATTCTGAGTAACCTTTGCGACATTTCCATGATACTGGTCGGCAGAAGTATCTACTCCATAAGCATACCAGTCATAACATCCAGAACCAATGCAAAGTACTCCACCGGTTGTTCCGTTTGAAGGATATTCCCACGCAACCACAGAACCATCGCCTCCATATCCTAAACTAATAGCGCCATGATTTGCTTCCCAAGCATTCAGAGTATCATATCCTCCCCAATCGGAACCGATATGCCACTGAGCGGTACTATTGGTAATTCTGTAACCGGTATCACACATATAAACACCCTCCTTACCATCAATTGTTGAAACAACACCTTCATAAAGTGGATGATCTGCATGGTTGGTAACAAAGAAGCTCCATGGTCCCGTAGTTATTTCCGCAGTTTCTTCTGACTGGCCCCAGCAGTTATTAGGAGCATTGCCATCTTTTGTAATACCTAATTGGGCTGCATAGAATGTAGCAAAACGAGTCAGCAACAAACTACCTCCGTTTTCATAAAACTCTTTAATCTTCGAAACGGCCTGTACTGCACTCGGAGCAGCAGCTTCAAACTTAGTCATAGAATCAATGCCACCATCGATATGCAGATGCCACCATATTACCTTACACTCATCCAATTTAACTCTATCCGCACGGATATCATCGAACGACAAATACTGAGCATTCGGAATATTCTTCAACATCCAGTTTGCAGCTTCCTTTTCCTCCGGATTCAGTTCGTCTATTGAAGAAGCCAAACCTACATATACAGCACTTGGAGAGTCAGACTGAACCACACTTACAACATAAACAGTAGTTGCACTTTGATAAGTAACCGTAAATTCTACCGGATCAGTAAAGTCGACAGCCTGTCCTGATGCCGGAGATACAGTAGCTCCCTCCGTTGTTTCAATCGTAGGAATCAGACTGGTTATATCAGCACTTGTCGGTATTCGTACCACGATAGAATGATTTTCTTCATCGATAATACCTGTATACTCATTATTCAACTTGAACGATGTAATTTTGGCCTCATCATGCTTTACAGTAACGGTATAATCTAAAAAGGCATCACCATTTGTAACCTTTATTGTTTGAGGAAAAGAGAAATTGACAACATCTCCCACTTTCATTGAAGCTACCGCACCATCGGAAACTTCAATTGCTGTAACTTTCATCGCATCTGTATTATAATCAACAGGTACTCCCACTACGACCGATTTAGTCGAATTATCAATGATACCCTGATATTCGTCCAGTTTCAAAGTTTTCAACCAAGTATCTCCACTCAATTGAAGGTCTGAAGTGTTATCATCATCACATCCCACAATAAAAATCAAGGAGAGAAGGATGAAAAGAATTTTATTAATATGTTTTATTGCATTCATAATATTCATTTATTAAGATTTACAATTTAATTACCAACCTCCACAGTTCTGTGTATAGTGACCGTTACTAGCACTTATCTGAGCGAATGGTATAGGCAGGTATTCATTTTTATTTTTAGTGAACGAAGCATTCGAGTAAATAGTACAGTCGTTTGCCTCTTTTGCATAAAACTTATTCAGGACCTGATCGGCTTCTCCCCAACGTACCAAATCGAAGAAACGATCACATTCCATGGCAAGTTCTACACGACGTTCAAATTTCAACATCTTCAAAGCTTCATCCTTTGTATAAGTTCCTGTATAAGGTTTTACGTAGAAAGTAACTCCATAAGTAGAAGGATAATCTGCAATCATGGTTGTGCTCTGGCTTGCACGGTTACGTAATTCATTAATCAAGTCAACAGCCTCACCAATACGTCCGTCATTCAACTGGATCAATGCCTCTGCACGCATCAACAACACATCAGCATAACGAAGAACGATATGGTTCATAGGGCTTCCCCACCATCCACCTTTTATCAAATATCCACTATCCGGATCTACATTCTGTTTCAATGTAACGTAATAACCATACAGACCATTACTACGGCTCCAGGTAGAAGACTTATCCATCATGTACTTCTTATTGAACTCGTACGGGAACCCCGGCATACCTACAGTCAGGAACAGACGAGGGTCTGCATTATCAGCAGTTACATTGTAGTCACTATTATTAAAGGTATCGAACAACGGATGTCCGTCTTTATCTGTTCTAAATGCATTTACCAGATTCTGGCTCGGTTTATAGAAATCACAACCGCCATCTGTTACACCCGGAATATTCGGAACAATCAAACCATACGACCAGTTACAGTTACCATTGTTCGTACCATCATTCATGGAATACTGCATAGCCCACAAAGATTCGCATCCGTTTTCATACTGAGGTTCCGGGCGGAAGTTATTATGAAAATCCGGTTCCAGGCCGTAACCTCCGGCCGACATGATTGATTTTTCTGTATACTGAACGACCTTTGCCAAATCTTCAGCATTAATGCTTGTCACCTCATTGTTTTCAGGATTGTCCTGACGATAGGCCTTGTACAAATAGGTCTTAGCCAGATAAGCAGCTGCAGCAGCTTTGGTAGGACGACCTTTATCGGCTTGTGTATCCGGCAGATAATCATAAGCAAACTGGAAATCATTTGCTATCTGCTGCCAACTCTCATCATTTGTATAAGTTGTATTCGACAGATTATTGTATTCCTCAGGAGAAAGACTTTCATCGTTTGCCAAAACGATATGCTTATACAACTGCTTCAGCAAGAAATGTCCATGTCCACGCAAGAATTTCATTTCAGCGATACGCTGGTTTTTCAATGGATAAGTACTTTCATCCATCTGATCCAATAACTGCAAAGCTGTATTGGCACGAGAAATGCAGTTATACAAACGCTGCCACATATCACTGATATTCCATGCTGTAGTCATGATACCTTGAGAGATATCCAATGTATGAAATACATCTCCATCCTCCGTACC
The DNA here is from genome assembly GCA_000436795.1 of Bacteroides sp. CAG:1076. Lineage (GTDB taxonomy): Bacteria > Bacteroidota > Bacteroidia > Bacteroidales > Bacteroidaceae > Phocaeicola. The sequence goes on along the minus strand of HF993141.1, from coordinate 3,390 downwards.
ATTTCCACCTTTATAAGCGTCGTCCGAGCGAACATCATAGTTCCACATAGAGAAAGAAGAGTTGATATCTTCTGCAGAAATCCATACCGCATAAGCCGAAACGACCAGGTTATCTACATATTCAGGATTCTGTAACTGTTCATTATCAATGGTTCCTTGTGGTACCTGGTCCTCCAAAAAATCGGAACATCCAGAACAAGTTAAGGTAAGTCCTAAAACTGTTGCATATAATAATTTTCTCATAATTTCCATTTTAATAGTTACTTGTTTTAAAAGCTGACATTAACACCGAAAGTCACGTTCAAAGGAATCGGATAACCAAAATTCGGGTTTTCCGGATCGACGCCTGTAAAATTTTTACTCTTAATTGTAAGTAAGTTCTGTGCACTTAAATAAAGACGCAGACGTTCCATTTTCATTTTCTTTGCAAAATTCTCTGGAACATTGTAACCAATCTGAAGATTACGCAGTTTCAGGTATGAACCATTTTCTACAAAATAAGTAGACACACGTTTTTCATTATTAATATCATCACGTGACAATGCTGGGATATCTGAATCCGGATTAGTCGGAGTCCATGCATCAAGAACGCGTTTACCTTTGTTCAAGAAACCAATATTCAAACCACTCCACAAGTCTGTTTCCTTTTTCAAATCACTGATGATATCAACTCCCTGAACACCTTGCCAGAACAAAGTCAAGTCAAAATTCTTATATTCCAGATAGATGTTCAATCCATAGCTGAATGCAGGTGTCGGATCATAAATCCACTGCTGGTCTTTTTCATTGATAACACCGTTACCATCAATATCACGCCAGCGGATACGTCCCAATCCAGCGCCTTCCTGAGTAGCATGATTATCGATATCAGCTTGTGACTTAAAGATACCATCAGCAACATAACCAACCTGTGCACCATTCGGATGACCAACAACACTTTCTACTCCATTACCACCAAATGTACCATTTGCAGCCACTGTTGCAGGAAGAGCTGTAATCTTATTACGGTAAGCAGAAATATTACCATTCAAATCGTATTTCAATCCAAAGGCTGTTGTATTACGATAACCAATATTCAACTCGAAACCTTTATTTTCCATTTCACCGGCATTAATCCATTGAGTACTACCTTCACCCATGGCTGCGATACCGGCCATCTGAACAAGAATATCGGTTGTCTTTTTATAGAACCAGTCGAATGATCCATACAATGTCTGGTCGAATATAGAGAAATCGAAACCTAAGTTGGTCTGAGTAGTTGTTTCCCATTTGATATCATCGTTTCCAATCTGATTACGCTTAAATCCAGATTGCAGGATACTTCCTCCATTTGTGCCAGCAATATCATAAGAAGTACCGTAGCTCTGTCCTCCAGATTCACTTACACCATAATTCGGAACGTAAATAGTATAACGGGCGATATTTGAGATTTCCTGGTTACCTGTCTGACCCCATGAAGCACGAATTTTCAAATCATTCAGCCAAGTGAGTTCTTTCATGAACTTTTCGTTGCTGATACGCCATCCCAAAGATACAGATGGGAAAGTAGCATAACGATTATTCTTACCGAAACGAGAAGAACCATCACGACGAACCGTCAAAGAAAGCAGATACTTATCATCGTAAGTATAGTTCAATTTACCAAAGAAGGAAACCAGAGAATATCCTTCACCCGAGCCATAAGCCTGAGCCGTTCCTGTGCCGGCATCCGGCCACATATAATCCGGATTCAAAATACTGAAATCTTCTTTATATCCAGAAAACCAGCTATCATCTTCACGGTTCAACTCCATACCAACCATCACATCACCACGATGTTTGCCAACTTCCAAGTTATAAGTAGCTACAGCATTCCACATCCATTTGGTCCAGTGTTCTTGTTTAGCTTCTACGGCATTCTTGTCGTTTGCAACGTTACCTTCGGTGATAGGATATGTAAAGATACGCTGTTCCTTTTGAGCATAGTCCAAACCAAAAGTCGAACGGATATTAAAGCCTTTGAACGGATTCAAGTTGATATATGCATCACCGAACAAACGCCAATAAGTATAACGGTTATCTGAATTTCTATCCAAACGAGCTACTGGGTTTTCACGGTCAGGATAGCCACCTACAGGACCAGCATATTCTCCATTGATGTCGTATACAGGCAAAGACGGGTTAAACTGCAATACATTTTCCAAGAAACCGCCCGGAGCCTGAACTTCTGAAGTACGGTTCAAGGTGAAATGTTCTCCAACCGTCAACACCTTGCCGATCAGATTATAATCAGAGTTCATACGAGCAGAAAAACGTTCGAAATCGGTATCTTTAATAATACCTAAGTTTTTGTAATATCCTAAAGAGAAGAAAGAAGAACCTTTTTCAGAACCATTACTTACTGATACATTGTATTGCTGAATAACACCGGTACGGGTTGTTTCATCGAACCAGTCTGTATCAGCAGATGGTACAGTATTATTAGAATCAAGGAAACGAGACATAGTAATACCATTCAATTGAGGATAACCATTGCTATCGTATCCCCAGTCGTATTTATATCCCAGCGGGTTGGTATTCGGATCCTGACCGCCATTCACATAAGCCTGCCACATCGCTTGACCATATTCTTTTGCATTCAAGACTTCCATCTTATTATTGTACATAGAAGCCGAAACAGATGCATCAAAGTCAATTTTCAGCTGACCATCTTTTCCTTTTTTGGTTGTAATGATAATAACGCCATTAGCAGCACGAGAACCATAAATAGAAGCGGAAGCTGCATCCTTCAAGACCTGAATAGATTCGATATCATTACCATTCAATTCATGCATACCTGCCTTTGTCGGCACACCATCAATAATATAAAGAGGGTCATTGTTATTCAAGGTACCGACACCACGTATACGAATGGTTGTTGAGCCACTTGGATTACCATCTGCTGTAACATTCATACCTGGCACACGACCTTGTAAAGCCTTCATCGGATTGTTTTCATTCTGCTTGGAAAGTTCATCCACACTGACAACAGAAACGGCTCCTGTCAAATCAGCCTTGCGTTGAGTGGTATAACCTGTTACAACAACTTCATCCAACACCTCTGTGTCTTCTTCCAAAACAATGTTTAAGACACTTTGAGCTTTTACAACCTGAGTCTTGAATCCTATATACGAAATAGAAATTTCCGCCCCCGGCTTAACTGCTAAAGAAAACTTTCCATCAAAATCGGTAATCGTACCATTGGTCGTACCTTGTTCAAGAATTGTCGCCCCGATTACGGGCTGTCCATCAGACTTGGAAACTATAGTTCCCGACACTTGCAAACTTTGTGCTTGCACCACCGAACACACCATTAAAATAAGGAGTGTTAAAACAATAGTTCGTTAAAAATTCGCCAAGCCTAAGCGGCTC
>HF993140.1 GCA_000436795.1 Bacteroides sp. CAG:1076 | reverse complement strand
TTGACATAAAATAAAACGATATTTAGAACATTTCCCCATTCACTTTGCGCGGTTGACTAAAAATAGTGAACGCGGATAAAATATTTTAGAAAATACGCTTGACATTTCTATAAGCGTGTGCTATTATATAATTACAGAAAGGGAAGAACCCTTAGATAAAAGGAGGAAAAGAAAATGACTAAAAAGTACAGAGTGAATGAGAGTGAAATTTTTAATCTGCAGTCTATGTATGACCGTTTAAAGTGCATTGAAATTGATATGCGGGATGACGCGGTACATGCCTACACAGACAAGCAATGGAATGAAATAGAAGATAGGATAATTGAGGTTGAAGAACTTATGGAAAAAGCCTATTGCGTAGGCGCGTTAGTAGACTGGGTGACATTAAAGAGAATCAGAGAGATTAAAGCAGAACGGCAGCTTATTAGATATAACAATTGTATGCAGCAGGGAGCAACAGAGAAAGAAGCAGCAATGGCATTTTTATTGTAAAAGGAGGTCAAGAAAAAATGTCCGAAACTATAGCACAGCGTATTGAACAGGAACAGATTATTGACATGAAATATGAGCATCTGGCGGCTGAATATGCTAGAATCTGCGGTACAAGGAAATATATGTTAGTGATAAAACAGCTTGATTCCGAGATGTATAAAAGTGATAAAGTTCATATCAATAATGAGCTTGAAAGATTAGATATAGAAAGTGAAAGAATATTAACTGAACTTGAAAACCTAGTAAATGAAAAAGAACCCGTTTAGAACGGGTTCTTTAATTTTATACCTTACTCTTTCCTCAGCATCCCTTTCGTAAGCAGCACCACCAATTCCGTATTCTGCTCTGCCGTCCCGGTATACTCTGTAATTCCATTCGCCCTTGCAATTTCTTTCCGGTGCGCAAAACTGCTATCAATTCCGACCGTGTTTAACGCAGCTACCAGACCAATACCCGGATAGAATTTTTCCGATTTTATCTTTTTTGACATGTCAAAATTTTTACCTCCGATTTTACCGCTGTTAGTATACTGCCACAACGTAGCATTTTTACTATACTCGTCCTCTTTTGTAGTATATCTTGCATACCACAAAGGAAAATCTTTTAGTTTGCTGTGTAGCAAGTGGTTTATTAGATAATCCCGGTTAGCATAGTACCCGCATTTATACCCGTAAAAGTTCATTGTCTGACAAAAGTTAGTAATTAGCGTGCTTCTGGAAATGCGCGTCAATGTGTTCTTGTCATATCTAGACAGCTTTTCTTCTGTATCATATTCGAAGTCACACCAAACTCCCAGATTGATTTTATCTTTGTATGATCTGATTGTCTGTTCAAACTTGACACAATTTGCAGCAATCGTTCTACCAGAATGAATATACACAAACCAGTAAAATCCCAGATCAAGCCCGCGTTTTATAACCCCATTCGTAAAGTATTTCATCCGTTCATCTTCGGTCACTCCGCTGCCCGCGCGAACAATTACACCAGTAATACCCGACTTGACAACTGCGTCCCAGTCTACCGGATAATTCCACTTTGATACGTCAATGATTTTACTCATGTTCTGATCTCCTTTCTAGTTCTTTTACATGCTGCGACAACCCAGACACTTCTGTTTCAATCCGAATTAACCGATCGTCCATGCTTGCATGTTTATCCATGCGTTTCTCTAAAGCGTCTAAGCGGTATTTAATTAGCGAATTATTCATCACAGCTACCAGCAACGCGGATGCCAAACTGCAGGTAGCTGTAACAATAGATTCTATCATTTTTCCACCGCCTTTTTTATCTGCTTCGGAATCTGATTGATGCCAACTGCAGCCAAACCGCTTGAAATACCAATAGCGAAAATGTCAATGGCATTTCCTCCGCCGATATTGAACCCGTACACAATCGAAATAATAGAACATAAAATGCCAATAAATACAGACACCAATGGAATATATTCATCGCACACCAGCTTTGCACTTTTGACAACCTCTGAAATACCATAACAGATAACTGTAATTGCAATATAAGGCTCAACCATTTTAACCACCTCCTTGTACTAATTTATATACGCTTTCGGATAATTTTATATACGTGCTACCATTTACACGCAAGAAAACACCGTCCTGCAGTATTTGTGTTTTGTTAAAGAAAATAGGGTTTATAAGTCTGTCCCCGTTTGACGGTAAAAACATATTATTTATTTTAAATAAGTAAAGTGGTGCTTCCGACACGATCGGCGGGTCAGGGTCAGGCGGTTCAGGTGGTTCGGGTGGCGGGTCAGGTTTCGGGTCGATATCCTCCCCATTATACAGCTTCTGCCAAAAATACCATGCCATTTCTCCCCTGTTTGGCTGGTTCAGGTCTTTTGGTCGTTCATAATTTCTTAAAAACATGTTTGCCAGCATTTTCACCATAGCTTCTACGCTTTCTCCGGTTGTCCATTGTGTAAATTCGTAAAAGCTGTACGGATATTTAGAAGTAGCAATCCATTGCTTTTTGTTTGCAACCTCCCACTTTATACGCTCTAACTGTCCTGTCCCGCTGTCGTGTGGGTATCCGTTTTCATCCATCCAGCTAAAAAGTTTTGTTGCTGGTGTCCACTGCACAAGTCCAAAACCTAAGTCGGTATTCCCGGCATCTAGATTTTGCCATATTCCCGGGTTGACATGTGATTCCGCCCACATATTTCCCAACATTGCGCAGACTGCATAAGATGTCCATCTGCCTTGTACGGTGCTGCCCGCAAGGTAGTCGTAAACCTCGCGGGCATTTTCCAACGCTTCGGCAAGCGTTATCCACCTGTTGCCACTTATCATGCGTTTATACGATAAGTAAGAGCCACCTCAGCCGTACTCCATCCCTCACTAGTATTAGGACGACCAATACCAATACGCCCATCTTTGAAGTCACTCTCCGTATAAGTTACTGGCGCAGAACCCTGTTGAATTGTAGCGCTTCTTGTTAAACCTTGCACATTGACAGTTCCAAAAACGTTTGACACAACCATTTTTATCAAAGTCATGTTATCAAGATTTTTATAAAAAAAAGTGGCTGTTCCGGTGTTTGGTCTAGATGCTCCGACCGCTATAACTTTAAACACAACCTCCGTAGATGGTTTTGGCGCATTTTCCAGTGCCGTCACTCTCCCGTCAAGATTCTGCAGTGTCGTTTTATTTCCATCCGCAGTCTGCTTTGCTTTCGTAGCGTTCGCACTGGCTGCATTCGCAGCGTTTACAACATCGGTTGCTGTCGTCTGTGCGGCTGTTGCTTTCTGCTCTGCTCTGTTAGCTGCTTCCTGTGCTGCCGTAACGTCTCCGGCCATGCCGTCCGCAGTTTCTTTCAGCTGTGCGACCTGTTTTTTGGTATCCTCGTGAACGGCTTTCAGATCTGCCTGCGCGCTCTTTACAGTTTCCACATCGTTAACTGCTTCATCCGCTGTCTGACTAGCAGTAAATAAAGCGCCGTCAATGATCTTCATGTCGTTGTTATAGTCTCCCAGAAAAGTAGGCTTGTCTGTGCCGATAAACTGGGATAATTTAAAATTGGCTGTTTTGTTTGTGCTACTCATTTTTTACCTCCTTTTATGCAGTCTCTAAAGCTGCAATCCTTTCTTGCAAACTTGTTATCTTTCCAGCGTTCGCGCTGTTTGCATCGTTCGCAATTTTAACCGCTTCCTGCGCTGCTGTTACCAGCTCTATTGAATTGCTAATATCAGTAACCGCTTTTGCTGCTTTTGTTTCTGCACCGCTGGCAACCTGCGTCAAAACATTCAGTGCGGGCATCACAGCCAGTAATTTACCCTGCGATAATGTAATTGTGTTTTTTAATGTTTCAATTTCTTCGGTCATGTTTGTGATCTCTGTCTGGACTGTTGCCATTTCGTTTTTTACGCCGGATGTTTTACCTTTCAGTGATTGCAAGGCTGCATCAATCTTTTTGTTGTTTTCGTTCCAATCTCCCATGATGTCAACAGCATCTTTTTTCTGGTACATTCCGAAATTAAAAAACCTTGTGTGACGTGTAAACATTTATTGTACCTCCTTTTTAACTGGTAACTCCTTTAGTAAAGCGTTTTCGCAACATAAAACACCCCTAATGGATGCAAAAGCAAAATTATCAAGAGAGGATGCTTTTCCGGGTGCGCCTAAATTGTAAACATTAAAACGGAACTGAATAACTGTTGGCAATCCGTTTTTATATTTATTTTCTGATTGATAATAATAAATACCATTACTGCTGTTTGTCTCTATGCACAGCCACGCGTGCCACTCATTATCATTAGTGATTTCCACGTTGAATCCAATTATTGCCGTCCACGTATAGGGGTATGTTTCAGGTGTTGGCTTTTTTGGTGGTGTTATACTCGTTACACATTTTTTAATAAACCCATGCGCACTTCTTCCAACTGTCCGAACCCCTAAACCGTTCCCCACGTTATAGGTATCGTAAAAAGTGGCGTTTTCCGTGTCCCACCACAAGGCATCCTTTTTTTTTGTTTTGATTGCCTGACAAGTTTCTGACATAACAGAATCAAATTCCTGCGCGGTCAAGTGTAGTTCTGCGTCCACCTGCATAACCTCGTCAAGTGCTCTGGCATGGGAAAGTAAATCACCGCTTCCCGGACTGTTCACGCTTGCATCAAAAACACCGTACATTTTGTAATAGCTTTCAGCATCGAACGCACCCGCACGGATATGCAATTTTTTAAAATCTTCGCAGTTCTTGTCAAAAGCTGAAAACCAAGCATCAAATTGTCCGCAAGTAATTGCCCGCACTCTTAAAACATCGAACACATTATTAACAGTGTTTCCAACTCTGTCTCTGTATCCGGTTGTCGGGTCAAAAATCCGAAAGCCATCTTCGTTTACTTCGTCAATTTCCAGACGCAGCTTTTCCAGCTGCTCTTCTACCCACTCTTTCAGACGCTCAACTGCAAAGTCTGTGTACTGTTCCAGATAGGCTTTTGTCTCGTCAATTTTACCATTCAGCTGCGCAACATCTTTTTCATGCGTAAGTTTGACATTGTCCACATACAGCCGTAACTCTGTTATTAAATCTTCCAGCCGCTTTACGTCTTTGGTATGTTCTGTCCAGTAATAAACGTCTTGAGTGTCAATGTAGACGCGTAAGGTTTCAACCGTCTGTTCGAGAGTTTTCAAAAGCTCCGCTTTTAACTCTGCCACTTTTGTGTCTGTATAGTTCTGGTAATTCGTCTCTAAGTCAGTCAAAAACTGAATGATCTGATTGATATTGTATGCAATCTTCTGCATCATTTCCAACTGGCTAATTGACGCATCCCACTCAGACGGCAAGGATAAATAGGCATTATTAAAACATAGCTTTTCCGGTAACTTTTTATCCACCTCTTTTACCTCCTTTTTAGTAAATTTTTAAGAAAAGAGAACGGGAAACCGTGTCCGAGAATTGCCCTACTACATCCATAAGCGTTTCCCGGTATTTTAAAATCAGTTCTGCCTGCGGCACATTGTAGCCACTTTCTTTATAATTTTCTGAATACACCTCTTTTCCGTTTGAAGATGTCGTTCCGTTCCCGCTGCTCTCATCTACTGTTATTGTAGTTGCATAATCCGCGTTTGTCAAGCGGTTTTCCGGTGTATCATCAAAAACATTTTTGTTGTTGTTTTCGCTTGTGCTTTTCCCGCTTGCGCTTGTCTCTCTGTCGCCATTCCGTGAACTTTCCCGGCTGTAGCTCTTTAATTTGTCCAGTTCCAACAAACTCGATTCATATAGTTTATTATACACGGGTAGCCAGCGCGAAACATTTTGATTAAATTTCAGAATAAAATATTCCGGTGTTTCGTATTCGATTTCTCGCATCATATTGTCCACGCAGAACTGTTGGAAAAAAGCGTTTCTGAATTCTTCATCGAAAAATTTGTTTGTGTTATACAGCATCTTAGAACGTGCTTTTTCGATTCGCTCCATAACACCAATTTCATCTTCAAACCGGATAAACGCATACCGTTTTTCTTCCTCTGGGTGCAGCGGGTTATTGTCCTGCGAATAATGGTATATTATATTCCTTAAAGTTGTTGTGTGGTTACTCATTTATAGTCACCTCCGGTTCGTCTACAATCTCAGGACTGGTCTTTGATTCCGTGCTATCAATTCCAGCGATTTCTTGCGTTCCCAGACTTAAGCGGTTACAGTTAGGATTAAAGTCTACACGAATTTCAGATAAATCTGGGAATAGTCTTTTAATTTTCTTTATTGCTTCCCTGCGCATAAACAACCCACCGTCCCTAAGCGCAAGAATATGTTCTTCATTCGCTTCTGCTTCGGATTCCACCAGACGTTCCTTTTTGTAAATGTTAAGGTTGTTATAACCTAAACGCGTTAAATACTCAGACCATATGCAGTTTTTTTCTTTTTCCAGCTGTTCCAGAATACACGGAACAGAAAAATCTAACACTCCTTTTGTATCAGCAGAAAAACCGTCTGTATCATCTACCAAAACAAAAGGTTTTCCGTCCTCCGCTTCATTGATAGCGTGTTTCGCACTGTTTACATTGTCTTTATTTACAAAAATTCCTTTAGGTTTCATCTGTAGCCGGGTGTTCACATCTTTCGCCTTTTCAATCATAGTAAATTTTTTTGCGAAATAATAAATTTCCGGCATGAACGGGCGGAACGTCTGATCGTTAAAAATGATAGCGCTGTCTTTTTCGGTCGCTTTGTGATGATACCCGCTTGCTGTATTGATATATCGGGTTGTCGGTATATTGTAGATATTAAAGCTTCCCGCTTTTGCGCAAGGTAAACACAGATACCCCATTACATCATCTTTAAAAAAGCACACTGCACCGTTAAAAATTAACGCCTGCTCCAATGCGCGGGCGCTGACAGTGTCCGGCAACCCTGCCCATGTATAGCGGTTGATTGCTAATAAGTACAGCTGACTGACAAAATGGTCGAACGTCACGCGCTCATCAAATTTTCTGACGATTTTTGCATCATAACCGATACCACACAATCCGAGCGGGTCGGTTGAAAAACCTGTTCTTCCCATTTTTTCTTCCTCCTTTTTACTTTGTATTGTTTCCGTATGTTCCAACATTGTTTTTGTCATGCCATAAGGTAAAACCGTTTATAAACATATTGCGCAATGGCTGCAAAAATTCATTCGGAATATTCCCATAAACATTTACATTATTGCATTTAATATAGTTATAACGCGGTCTGCTATTTAAGTTCGGAACTCCAAAACGGCTGACCTTGTACCCGTAAACATCAAAAAACTGCTCGATCTTTTCCGCGAACTCTGGTTTTACTGTCCACCACCTGTAGAGAATTTCCAGCTTCTTAGCAGCAATGAACGTTGCAAGCCCGCCACCACTTGCGCCCGTCAAGCTAACATTCGTTTGCATCTGTCCGATACGCTGTCTGTCCCTTTCGGAACTTTGAAGCTCGGATCGCACATTTTTGTATGCGTCTATTCCTGTGGATAGCACATTCAAAGGGTCGCCTGTAAATACAGCTTGCGCCACGTTCCCAACTGTGTCCCAAAAAATATTCGATCTGTTTTGAGAGTGAACAAGAGTGTTTGTAGCTTCTGCCTGCGCGGTCTGTAGTGGGTATGTGTTATTTTGCACAGGGAAGCAAGGAAAACCGCTGATATTGTTCGCGTTCAATAAAAAATCATCTTCCGCGTCACAATAGTTTTCTGTGTATAGATATAAATTCGGCGATGGAATGAGCGTACCAACTACTTTTACAGAGGGAATACCATCTGGCAAAAATTCCGGTTTTAATACGGTTCTCGCTCCATTAGGCAGCACAACCTCAATAAAAGAAAATTGAGACGTGTACATTTTTTTATTTTTATATGCCGGGAATTTTGATATCCAGTTTGCAAGCACACCTCCCACTGGAATTACAGACGGCGCGGAACTATCTGCAATTACACCAACCGAAAACCCCATTGCTGACTGCTCCACAGTTACTGCTCCGCCTATATTATAAGATGTCACGGCGTAAATTGCAAGTATGCTCTGCGACACCCACGGAAACGCTGATAGTGAATCCATTACGGAGGAAATGGAACTAGTTCCGCGTCTAGGACTTACTAAGTACGCTCTAGCACCGGACGGCAAACCAGCATACATTCCGCCTTTCGCACCTGTGACTTTTGGTTCTTCCAGTGTGCCCGGGTCTGCCAGAATGTCTATTGCGGAAATAATAACGAACTGATAGTCTGTTTCTTCATCCAGTTTATCCAGATCAAACGTTTCTTCATGTGCGATCACATAGTCCCCAACGTCAACAGGCTCTTGCACCGTGTTTGTTTTAAAATCATCGTTTGCAACATGTTCTCTGCTGATGTCGCAGTCCCTTATAACCATGTCAAACAAAAACGTCTGGTAAACGTCTATCTCAAAATTCATTAACGACGTTTCCGGGTTGATATAAATAACCTGTGTTACAAAAGCATAATACCATTTCCCGCTTGCCTGATTTTTAAAACATAGATAACACGCGTTACCGATCTCTTCCGCGTTTACCGGGACTTTTACCCCTCTGTGTTCGCGGATATATTTAAAATCATTAAAAAAACGGATTGCTTTTGACCGGAAATAATTATATTGATCGTTCTTATCTGTAAAAGACAGCTGCCGGACCTGAGAAGCGTCAAGAGGAACGTCTGCGCATATCATCAGTTCGTTTGCTTGCATTGCGTATACTGTTTCTAGCGACAACTTTTAAACCTCCTTTTTTGAAAAAAGGGAACGCTTCCGTTCCCTTTTTATAAAATCTTTATCCTGTGATCGTCACAGCTTTTGTTGTCTGTACACTTGTCTGTCCTGCAACAACCGCTTTCAGTGTCAACGACTTAGATGTCTCATTCGGGCTCACTTCAATGGTTGCGCTCTTGCTGTCGCTCGAAACAATCCTTGTGCTGGTTGCTTCCGCTCCCTCTAAGGAAAAGATCACCCCGCCGTTTACAGGTGTGGTAGCTGCTGTGTATTTACTCTGTGCGCCTTTTGCAATCGACGCTTCTCCGGTGATCGTCACGGCTGTGTACTCGCTAACTGCTTCCGTAGTAAGTGCAACTGCATTGTGGAAAGGACTGGTGAAGTATATCTGCCATACGTGTAACCAATAATTCCAATACAATTTCTCTGCGTTGAAAAAATCGGACGTTTCGAATAACTGGTCATAGATATTTAGCCAGTCATCGTCTGCCACAATCGCAACGATTTCCGGGTGATTAGGGATTTCCGGAATCACAGTGATTCTGCCTAAAATCTGCGCTTCGTCCATATGGAACGCATAGGCAAGCGCCTGTACAGATGTTACAGCGTCGGCTTTTGGCGTAATAAATACGCGCTGGCTTTCTCTGGCTGTGGTGTTTAAAACACCTGCTGCGTTATAATTTTCCGACGGGAAGAGTAAATTATTGGAAACTATGCGCATCGTTGTAAGAAAGTCTTTTGCGCTCTGTTCGTCTGTCGGGTCGGTCACATGCACAAGCTTAACAAAACCATTGTCAAGCGCAGACACGATAGCACCCATTGCGTACAGCATTTCCGATACTTCGTTTCCGGTGTACATGGAATTGATCACGAGATCAACGAAATTTCCAAGTGACTGCGCACTGTAAAACGCACTCCGCAGCATTTCGCGGTTCACAGTTTTCTTAAAAAACTCTTCCCGGTTTCGGTTCATAAAAGCAACCGCGATATCGGGCTTTTCCTGCTTTAACATCGCCCAAGGGTCGGTATCTGAGCAGAACGAGTGAGCAGCCGCGATCTTTACCCATACGGACTCAATCGTTTCTCCGTATTCCAGCATGCCCCTTTTTGAAAAAGCAAACGGGGAAGTAAAATACATTTTGTCGATTTTCTGCAATGCCCAAACGTTTACGAGCTGGTTCATGAACCGGTTCATGATCGGCTGATACTGCATCATGACCTGACCGAACTCCCTAATGTTTGAGTTCGTAACTTCGGGAAGCAAGCCATCCCATTCTGTACCTTTTAAACTGGCTCTAAAGCTATTCAGCGCTAAAGGCACATTTTTCAAAACTCCTTTTACTGCCATTTTTACCTCCTTTACAGATCGAGAAAATCTTCTGTTTTGATTTCCTCTTTTTCCTCCACTTCTTCTCTGTCCTCTTCTTTCTTCGTCCCAGACAGAAAAGCATCTGCGTACTGTTTTCTAACGTCCGCCACTTCTGTTTCCAGACGATCGTTCTCGTCTGCAATTTCCGCGATTAAATTCAGAATTGCAGATTCGTCCAACGCGCCCTCTTCTGGGGAATCAATCCGCGCAATCATTCGCGCTTTTAAAATCAAATCCTCTCGCTTCATTTTTTCCTTTCTCCCGTGTTCGGCTAAGTTAATAAGTAAGGGAAAACACGCGCACATCCCTATACGCCATACAGACGAGCCGTTTCACACGGGGGGTTCTTGTCTGTACTGTAAGTTCTCCCTCTATGGTTTTAGTATAGCTTCCTTTTGTACCGATGTCAAGCCCTAATTCCCAAAAAATCCATTCCAATATTTTTGCATTCCTGTGATTCAAAACGAAAATTCCCGGCATTAAATTGCTTTCTACACATCGACACTTGCGCGGATATTGCGCCAGTTAAACATGTGTTTTCATCGTGATCTTTTGTGGAAATTGCAAAAAGCCGATGAAAATTTCTGTCTGCTTTTAACGATATATAATATCTTCCGTTTTGCAACATCCATAAGCCATAAAAAATACCATTATGTTTTATTGTCATTAAATACCTTGCTCCCGCAAGATTCTGTTTTGCAATAAATTGCACATTATCCAACAAAAAGATATTGTCAATACTATAGTTAAAATAGGACGCATCGGAAAACGCACGATAAAACCCGCTTTGCTGTTTTTCCTCTGCTACGTATTTATTTCTGTAGACCTCCATCACCCAGCCATGCCCTCGCATAAAGTGGATTCCAGATTGCCAGCGTTTATGAATCCCTAAAGCGACAAAATACGGATTCAATAACGAAACCATATTACTAACTAAAAAATAGGTTAGTTTTCGCGTTAATTGTTCGAAACCTCTACCGACTGCGTCATTGATTGCAAAAAACTTCGTGATCTCATCCGCGCAATAGTCGCCCGTTTCACTTTGGAACTCGTCTAGAAAAATATTGTCTGCATCGTTAAAAAACGTAGATATTCTCTTAACTTTATCGACCATACTCAGCGCAATCACATATCCACAAGATATTTCAAAATCTTCCGTTTTTATAAAAACTTCTGCGAATTTACCAGAACCGCTGGATACTGAATATAAATCGGTATTCGGAAATTTATTTTTTACATCTGCCCAAAAAGCGGGAATATAGCTGTTCAATTCATCTTTTTTTCGAACTAGACAGATAAACTTTTTACTTTTATGCAAAAATTCATTGATTAAATATTCTTTTACGGCAAAAGATTTTCCGCCACCTTTTGAGCCAGTTATAATAAAAATGTCGGGTGTATTCCCGTCTAAGTCTTTCGTTTTTAAAATGTTGTCTAGCCTATAATGCTTTTCCATGCTACCCCTTTCTCAATAAAAAAGAGGAACAATTGTTCCTCTTTTTTATGCTGCCCTGTCAAACAAGAACAAGCGTTAAAAATTCATTTTTATTGTTGGACTTCCGGTATTCCGCCCGCAGTGTAAGCGGATTGTCTGCTGTCGGCGCTCCGACAAACTGTTCAAGCGTCTGAATACAATCTGCGACTGTTGGTGAGAGTGTTGTAATACAACGTCCGTCCTGCAGCACGAACCCGGTGCACACGCACTCGTCTCCGGTTGCTTTTCTAGTAGTTTCCCACTGTGCAACTCCAACTACCACCATATCTTCACCAACGTGATCGGTTAAGCCCTCGCTATTCTGCGAAAGGCTGTACAGCTGCTTTTTGTCGGTTACTGTGTTGATTAAACTCATAATAATCTCTCCTTTTATTCTGCTTTTTCTGCTTCGTCAACTGTTACGACTTCGGAATACTTCAGAAAATCTTCAACGCTTAAACGTCTCAGCTCTTCCCTGTATTCCGTGTTCACACAAAACAACCCTTTTGCATCCGGATATGCCTTGTTGATCTCCCTTGTAATTGCCGTATTAGAGCTTACTCTAACCGGAACAATGATATCAGGAAAGTCAGTTACCTGCCCATCCGCAAACTGTGCCACCTTGATAACGGTTGTAGTCACAGTTCTTGTAAAAAACCGTGTCCTTGCGTCTCCGTCTCCTTTTCTCATTTTTTCTGCTCCTTTCTTTTTTGTGTTTTATTTTTTATTACATTATAATAATAGCACAAACCTTTTAAAGTGTCAACATCTTTTTGCGCGTAAAGTATAAAAATCTTCCACTAACACCATTCCGCCACTGATGTATTTTGGTTTTAATTTTCCGCCCACTTTCAAGCCAATCTTAAAATCCGTTATTGGGTGACTTGCCAAAAATAATTTTTTTGACTTTTCCGGCATCCCGGCACACTTTATCTCCCAGTGTCCTGTCACTTTTTTCCCGTCCTCTTTTTGCACAAACTCTGCATATGTCTTTTGCCTTATAAATATAGCACTGCTCCAATCGCTTTCTCTCTTCCAATGCAATAGCTCTGTAGCGTGTTCTTTTATCATTTTTACTGGCTGCCCATCGTCCAGCATATGTATAGAGTCCGTGTCACTGTAAACAAAATTTTGATAATTAGCTTGTGCGTGCGTTATGGTAAAATATCGCGCGTATGCCGTCACAGCTGCGCCCGCTGCAATGTATAGTGTGTCTTTTTCATGTTCCGGGTGCAATTCGAATCCTATAGAATCTGTTTCAGGGTCGATAAATGGTTCACGGTAAGAGCTGTTATCGTTAATGGCAAGCCGTCCATATAAGTTGTTTAGGAATAATTTTGCTTCTGTTCGCTCTCCCTTGTCTTTGGTAGTCATTTTAATTTTCATGTAGTGATCTATATAAGTGTCAAACAAACCTATCGCGCCATGAAAATAACAACCGTCTAAAATCTCTAAGTCATACACATCGTAATGTTCTAATAAAAGTAAATAGTCTGTCATAAAAAGCGTTAGTTCCGGCCTTGCTTCCTCTTTTTGCCCCTCTTTATTTGTAAAATATCTATAATATTTCCCGCGATAATAAATATCAGAAGTTTCCAGCCATTGAGTAGAATTATACTTATAGTCTCCTTTAATCTGCACAGTCGGCAAAAACCCATCTTTTAGCTTAAAACGACAGCGCAATCTAACATAAAACGGATACACGCGCGCTTCTAAGCATTTATAAGGGATTGCTTTTTCAAAAAATATCGGTTTCCCTGTTGGGTAATAGTTCCCACTTTTACTGTGCATAACACTAGGATATAGAGAGTTAACATCAAAAGTCATGCCATTCTGTGTAATATGTTTTCTTTGTTTGTATTTGTAATAGCAATAACCTCCCTTATACGCTTTTCGAATATATTGATCTACGTTATCGCTTCCAAGCTCATATTTTATCAATGCTATCTCTTTTAAATTCGGAAAAGCTGCTTTGAAGTCCATAGCATCAAATTTATTTTTGAATTCGTCCATACAGCATGAGCCTATGGTTAATTTATCATGTCCACTTTTTATCATAACTTCCAGCGCTTCCTTTAGTACATAAATATCGTTAATAATATAAGCATATTCTTCCGGTGTTATTTCACAATTTGCGTGTCGCATTCCTATATACTCCATTTCCAATTTCCTATGCTTCGTATTAAATGCAGAGCCAATTTGATCTAATGTCATAGGCATCAGCTTAACACTATCCCTAAACTCGATCACTGTATCAAACTTTGGTTTGACTGTAACGGTATACCATTTATTTGTATCTGATATTAAAGCTTTAAACTCTTTTGCGTTCATGCCTTTATTACGTGCATTATTCCATGTATAGCCGTTCTTTAAAAGCCAATACACAATAAATGCTCCATCAAAACGCAGGTTATGAAAATAACATAGAACGTTTTTATTCAAATTAAAAATATCGTTCAAAAAATCTTCTATGTTACCGCGAACGTGCGGTCGCTCTGTAAATAATTCTATCCATGCGGCGCTCCAAACTTCTGTCGATGTCTGACCGGGATATACGGTTGTCTCAAAGTCTGCCGCTATTATAACGGGTTTTTTCGCTGATTTTTTTGACATTGTGAAACCTCTCAAAATGTTTCACGTGAAACATTTAATATTCACCCCAACCGTTTTCATAGTCGAATGAATCTAAAAATTCTTTTTGCTGCGCGCGGGAAAGTCCTAGATTATCAGACAGTTCGGATAAAAACTCGGGTACGATTGGCTGCCCTCCATTTTTTTCTGCGTCATAACTTTCGTGAATAGTCAGCCACGGTACAGCTTCCAACGCTTCTGCTGTTGCTTCTTTTCCATTCTTCCTTAAGCTATTTTCTAGCCATTGCCTACACATGCGTTCTGCTACCGGAAAATATGTGTATGTTGTGTTTATAAAATTTTCTATAATAATATCCGCACTAGAGGGATAATCTACTACGCGTCCTCTTTTCTTTTTTGCTTTTCGTCTTTTTGACTTGTATTCTCCCCGACCTATTTTCTTTTTTGCTTTTCGCCTTTTTGACTTATAACCGCTATCAGTTATTAAAGATTCAGAAGATTTTTGTATAACGTCCGGTGTTATTTTCTTCAACCGCTGAACATCTGATTTTGTAGGTTGCTGTTTTACTTTTGGCATGTCAATTGATATTGCATAACCTTGTGCGAGCAATTTATTCACTTGCTTTTCTATTCGTTTTAGTTCTTGCGCGTATACTTTCGCATACCTATTTTTTCTCGTCATATGAAAAAACCTCCTTTTATAATGTAGTTCTATTATAACATATTTTTATAAAAAATACAATAAGAAAAGCCGTTTGCACGGCTTTTCTTATTTACTTATAAATGCTATAAAACGCGTCCAACATGTTGTTTGTTTTCGCATATTCGTGCTGTGTCTGTTTTGCTTCCTCCGGTGTTTTTCCGGTTCGCAACTCTGTGTAAAACAATTCTACTAATAGCGACACTCTATCACTTAGTTTTCTGGAACGTTCCCATTCTCTATAGTTCCATAATATTACTGCTTTTGTATAACTGCTTATATCAATCTTAACGCCTGTCTTAAATAACCGAACTATATTTGTAAGATCGTAACCATTTATGTAGGGAACACTTACTGTGTCACATCCAGATACCATTGGTATTATTTCATAGTTCGTTATACCGTTTTTACGCAGTTTCTTTATTATGTTTTGTATTGTCATTTCTTCTTGTCCTCCCATGTCAGATATCCTGCGAATAGGCTAATTCCTATTATAACTACCACCAATATTTCTTCCATTTTTCTTGCCCTCCTTATAAATGAAAAAAAGCCTATTTTATGTAGGCTCTTCATTGATTATATCCTCTAATAGACCTAACAATACTCCAATGCGCTCTTCTAATTTCTCAAGCTGCTTTTCAATTTCCTCTTTATTGTTTTTGTATACCTCTGCGTCAAACCATTTTAACACTCTAATATACTCTGCTGATGATTTAACATTTGCCAACTCATTTACTAGGTATTCGTACTTTTTCATTTTCTTTTCCTCCTTTATTTCCTTTCTGTAATTATATAATAGCACACTCGTCTTAAAATGTC
>HF993139.1 GCA_000436795.1 Bacteroides sp. CAG:1076 | reverse complement strand
GTGAAAGCATGGAGTCAAATTTCTCCATGATTGAAAAAATTCCTCCAAAAGGTGTGAGTTTCTCAGATTTTATTTGTACCTTTGCCATGCCTTGTTACGATTTTCGCTTGTTTTCTAATTGCAACACTAAGATAAGTGAAAAATCTGACACAGCAAAATCCTGGGCAACTTTTTGTTGCTCAGGAACTTATAAATTAATTTAAATCAAAGTGTTGCGGAATTAAGGTTATCGTAGAACATGCCGTCTACTACATAAAGGGGAGAAGTGTCGCCAAATGACCCTAAACCACGAATGGTAACTTTAGGACCGCTTCCCGGAGTACCCGATGCCACGACATTCATGCCAGGAACTTTTCCCTGTAAAGCCGACATAGGTGAAGTGGTTGCCTGCGAAGCAATCTGATCACTTTTTACAACCGATATAGGAGCCGTCAAGTCTTTTGCCTTACTGGTACCATAACCAATAACAACTACATCTTCCAATTTCTGTACATCGTCCGAGAGTTCGACATTGATGGTTTTCTTTCCGTCTACTTTCACTTCAACGGTTTTCATACCAATAAAACTAAAGACCAAAGTTCCATTTGCAGGAACATTTTCAAGAAGATACTTACCATCCACATCACAGATGGTACCGAGCGTTGTGCCTTTCACTAAAATATTAGCACCAATTACAGGTTCGTTAAAGTTAGCGTCGGTTACGACACCTTGAACCGTTACCGTTCGTTGTGCATAAGTTGTAGCAACGAACAATAATGACATCAGAATGAATACTAATTGTTTTTTCATGAATTGATTAAAGTTATGATTCAAAAAACGGTGGCAAAGGTGAACATAAACTTAACGATTCACAAAAAAAGTAATACGACGTTACTACTTTGGACACTTTAAACACTACTTTTTTACTACTTTTTCAAAATAATATCCATTCATTTTCAGATATTTATAAATTACTTTAATTCTATAAGAAAATCAACAAGACTTACTCCGTCTGGAACTTCCATCCGCTTCCTGATACGATATCTTGCAGCCTCAACACCCCGAATGGTAAGGTTTGTCATTTGAGCAATATCTTTCGTTGAAAGGTTCAAACGCAAAAAGGCACAAAAACGCAAATCGGTTGCTGTCAAATTGGGATAACGTTCACGCAAGGTACGGAAAAAACGCTGGTGAATCAAATCGAAATTCTGCTGAAAAACTTCCCAAGAATCCTCTCCGGCGATGTTCTCGTTAATCAGCTTCAGCACCAGTTCCATATTCTTACGCCCACATTGTGATTTTGCCAACTGCTCTTGTACTACAGTGCGTAACTTTTCCAACATTTCCTGCTTGGCAAACGTACCCAATGCCATACTTGCCAGTTCCTTTCCTTTCAATGACAATTCAGCTTCCAATAATTTTTTCTGCTGCTCTGCAATTAACCGCTGCTGTTCACTCAATTTAATATTCTGTTCAATCTTGTGTGCTTCATATTCCTTTCGCTTCTTTTCTGCAACAGTCCTTCCTCTCCATCGAGCAACTCCATAAACCAATCCAGACAAAAACAAGACATACAGCAACAACATCGGATAAGACATCCACAAAGGTTTATTAATGACGAATTCATACTTCGTTTCATCCAGCAAACGTCCGTCATCACTATACACTCCAGCCCATAATGTATACGATCCGAATTCAAGGCTTCCAAAATGTACAGACGGAAATGCAGATTCTTCTGATAATATCTGATGACCGGATTGCAACTTAAACTTGAAACGAATAGCCGGCTGATCATAACACGGATAAGAGAGCAAGACCGAAATATCACGACAGTCACTTGCCACAGACACCTTTTGTGTGACATTCAGAGCCAGTTCTTTGCCAAAAGAAGAAGATGCCAGAACACGACGAATTTGCAGGCCCGACAAATTATGCTGTGTGACAGATTGTTCGTTTAGCCGCAAACAAGCAATGCTATTATTCAAATTCAGATAACAATTATTTCCATCTACATAAATTTTATTATTCCCTTCAATACAAGGAGAGTTGAACATTTCTACTGGTATACGACGCTTAATTATGAACTTGCCTTCATGATATGCCAGAAGCACATATTCATGCGAATTCATCAGCCAAAGCATTTCATTGTTATGCACATCTACAGCTGTATGCGCATCCATTAAAAACGGAACTGAATTATTCAACTGTTCATAAGGCTTTATCTTACGATCGATGTCATCGTACATAAAATACCCCTCAACACTGGAAAATACAATACGCCCTCTGATTTTCATTACATGAATTTTGCCCGATGTCTTCTTTCCACCGAGAGTATGAATATGCTCAATATCTTTAATACGATACAAATCATCGTCCAGCTTGATGCGATAAAGCCCGTTATACATGTGTGAAGCCCATATAACCCCCGTTCCATCCACTTCCAGCGACTTGATCGGCGCATAGAAATCTTTCACGTTATGCGACAAATACCAGATTCCTTCTTTCTTTTTCCAGATTCGCAATTCTGCATACGAAGCCTCTACCAGTACATCTTGCCCATTGATAGAAGCCTTTACAATACACGTACTATTCAGAGTTCCCGGAACCGCCTGTATATCCCCATATTTTCCAACAAGCATCGTAGAAGCATCATTACCAATAAAAATCTGTGAATCAATTTGCTTGACATACCAGTTCTGTCCAGCAGTATGAGGAAGTAACCGAATTTCCCGGGTATGCTGATTATACTCATAAGCCCCCTGATTGGTTGCCAGATATATTTTTTCTCCAACTCTTTCTACACCGTATACCATTCCTATACTCAAGTCTTTTACAGAAGGAGTTAACAGTGTAACCGAAGTATTGGTATGTACAAAAGAAATTCCATCATCCAGTGCTGCCCACAGATTATTCTCATTATCACAGAACAGTCCCATCACAGAATTATTATTCAGCTGATTATCACGACTGAGATGCCAAAGCAGATGTCCATCCTTATTTAAGCCATAAATACCATCCAGAATGGTACCGACCACAAGTATAGAATCTCCCAGCATGACTGCACGATTCCCTTTTGCCCAGTTCAATTGCTTGTCAATATCCGTATGTAATGCCGAAGCTACTCCGTCCCGATAGGAAAATAGCCCATGATCGACCGTCAGCAATATCATGCCTTCCTTTCCATCTGGAAGTATGGAAACTACATTATCATTGCCAACAGCAACCCTATCCAGCAAAAGATGAAACCGATTTCCATCAAACTCATAAAAGCCACCGTCAATCATCTGCGCATATACCCGTTTATGACAGGTATAAAAATACAACGGACGGATACCAGTTTTCCGGTTCATACTGCTCACATTCTTCCCATCAAAAGCATACCAGCAGGTAAACGACTGAAAATAGATTTTTTCTCCCAGCCGTACAATATGCCAGATTTCATCATTAGGAGTAATTTCATCCTTTAGCTGTTCACTTAAAGAGTGATACTCCATTTTCCCTGTCACCCCACGGGAGAAATAACCAAACTCTTCGAATGAGCCGATATAAACTTTATCCTTGTCTACAAATACAGAACGGACGATATATCCTCCCGGTACCTTATAAAGTTCCCAGGAAAAACCATCATACACAAGTAATCCGTTATTATTGCCAAAATACATGACTCCATCATCCCCTTGTGCACATGCCCAGTTTTGGTGTCCACCTCTATAATCTTTCACAGTATAATTCGTTATAGCAGGAATGAAATCAGCTCCCCAGGCCGGAATAGCATAGAGAAACAACAACAGCAAAGATATTTTCAGTAGTACCAGTCTCATCGGAGTTTATATAAAAATTTAAGTACAAAGATACACGATTTCAGTCAATCCCCTATCCGACTTACAGATTTTAAGATAAAAAGAAAAGCCACCTGCAGCCGTTTTTACCACAGATGACTCTCAATCAAAAACAGATCTCTATCTTTTTACCTTTATCTGCAATGCACAATTTCTGAACGCTCGGCTACTCCATTCTCATTGAATGCTTCTACACAGAAATAATAATCCTGAGTTGTCGTCAACGAACGCATAAACAATTCATTTACATCATATACCATCCATGAGCTATATAATTTATCGGGAGCAATACCCCATAGCACGTTATACCCTTGTGCCCCTTGAACAGGTTTCCAACTAACAGCTACATCTCTACGGTCCGACTGACGAACTAACTTCAGTCCCTCCACTTTATGAGGAGCTTTTCCTGTCCCTTTACCAAACAATCGTAATTCCGATATGGCCAGATGAGGAGTAGGAACATGAACATTACGGTAACGAACATACCTTACTTTCGCAGGATGAGCAAGCTCCACATAATCATTTGGAGTATCTTTATAACTTCTCCGACGATCAACCAGTATCTTCCATACCTGTCCGTCGGATGAACCTTCTACATAATAACGATGATATAATCCTTCATAACGGCCATACATATTACTCTGATAATCATGATAATTTATTTGTACAGCACACACCTCAGCCTCTTTCTGCAGGTCTATCATCACCCATTGCCCGTCATCATTAGCCTCAGCCAGCCAAAAGGACTTTGTCTTTTCATCGGTCAGCCCTTCAGGACTATACGTTCCAACTTGTGACGATGCTGTTACCGGCTTCTTGTATGAAAGCAACATCCACCCGCGAAATTCCCCCTTCTTACCCGGAACGGCCGGAGCATAATGTGGATAATCGCCAAAGCGAGTATCGCAAAACATAATCCCGTCACGATCAAATCCCATAGGGAACATGCACAGTCTACGCTCCCAATTAACATTGATAGACAATGACATCGAAGCAAAATGCCAGTATGTACTATCAGGTCCCAGTACACTGCTTCCATGTCCTGCACCATTCATAAAGCCTCCCGGTTTATACGATACCGGATTATGCTGCTGATAAGTATATGGTCCCATTGGACTGTCTGCTACATATACGCCGTCGCCATATACATTGAACTCCGTCCCCGGAGAACCATACTGCATATAATATTTACCATTATGCTTAGTCAACCAGGGGCCCTCTATAAAACCGCCCAGATCGGAATCACTCACATGGTTTTCTCCAAATCTTTCCCAACCATGATTTTCCAGATCCAGTCCGAAAAGTTCTTTTTTCTCTCCCTTGGGAAGGAAACGATGGTTACGGTCCAATTCCATACCACGAATAGGAAAAACATTCGATGACCCCCAAAACATATAGGCCTTACCGTCATCATCTATAAATAAATCCGGATCCTGCAAATCATGTAAAATGGCAGGTACTCCCTTCCATTCCCCCTTTTTCGGATTGTCGGTATAAAGAATGCTCATCGACCCCGACGGATCTCCACATACGTAAAGCAAAGAATCTTTATAATTATGTGCGGCTGGAGCATTACACCCCTGTGGATACCAATTAGACGGAGCCGGAATAAATTCCCAATTCTGCAAATCCGTCGAATGCCAGTAACCATGCGAGCGGGTTACGAACATATAATATTCACCACGAAATTCTACAACAGCCGGATCGGCCCCCGAACGGTAAGAAATATCTTTATCCGAATTGTAAATCATGTATGTATAATCTACGTTCAGAGGATTGCAAAAAGTTTCCATACGAGTGCTTTGACCTTTCAGTGGCATAGCCGACACGGCACAAAAAAGAGGCAACAAAAGTGTTTTCATTTTCATAGTTACATAATTTATTGCATCAAATGTAAACACATTTCCGTTACCTCTACCTATAAGTAACTACTACAAGAATACGTTTTACGATAACCGCGCTACCTTTTCACTACGTTTCACCAACATAACAAATTGTACATAAACATATTAAACATAGAATACAATATACTATTCCGTCAGTCCCAAGTTCCGGTTATTTTTACCAGTTTACAGGCGTACCATCAAAGTTTAATAAAAGTTCAGAATCCGACTGATGAAACTTTATGTAAAAATAATCCGTACGATCAGCCCAATCGAAAAGCTTAACTTCCTCCACCTTCCATCCTTTTGCCATTACAGCTTCTCTTACAGCTTGTGGAATAACTGTAGAAGCAGTATTCAAATAATCGCGTGTCAAATCAAAGTCGGAACGTTGCCATTTACCTTTCTGGCTAATATATGTACATGCTTCCACTTTATTTAAAGAAATATGTTGCCCGTTCTCCACATATACCCCATCATAAATAAACTCAGCTTCGTAGGCACCTACCAGAATATTCCATCTGACATCCTTCACATCCGGATATTTCTGACTGAAAGCACTGACCACCTCAGCGGCCGGAGTGATAACAACATTTTCATCGTCCTTACTACACGAAGGCAATGCAAACAATAAAGCTGCCGCCAACATCATAAATGTAATTTTCAGAGTCTTCATAAAGCTTCAACTATACAAATTAGGAATCGTTTTTTGAGATATAACGCCAGAAAACATCCTTTGTTTAAACCCTTAGTAAATATTAAGTTTTAGACAAATGTTGCATTTTTATTGCGCGGTTGTTCCGAAAAATCGTAACTTTGCGACATATATTCGGATATAAGTGTATGAAAGATACGAAACAGCAATTTGAACATGTAATAGCAATCTGTCGCGATTTGTTTGCAAAAAAGCTGCACGATTACGGTGCTGCATGGCGCATCATGCGTCCCTCTTCGGTTACCGACCAGATATTTATCAAAGCCAACCGCATCCGGAGTATCGAGATCAAAGGTGTTGCTCTGGTCAACGAAGGCATACGACCGGAATTTATCGCTATCATAAACTATGGTATCATCGGGCTTATCCAACTGGAACTGGGATATGCAGAAACAGATGATATGACCGAACAACAGGCTCTCGACCTGTACGACAAGTATGCAAAAGCTGCACTGGAACTGATGCTGGCAAAGAATCATGACTACGATGAAGCGTGGAGAAGCATGCGCATCACTTCGTACACCGACCTGATTCTGATGAAAATTTACCGTACCAAGCAAATAGAAGCCTTGAGCGGCAATACATTGGTGTCTGAAGGTATAGATGCCAACTATATGGATATGATAAACTATTCGGTATTCGCTTTAATAAAACTGGAATTTGGAGAATAAGCATTTACATAGAGCTATTTTCGTGTGGGTTAACATTTGCCGCTTCCTGCTGGCAGGTGTCTTTATCTTTTCCGGATTCATCAAAGCCAACGACCCATATGGTACTGCATATAAGATACAAGACTATGTAGAAGCCTGGGGACTTTCCCAGCTAATTCCCGACGCATTTCCTTATCTGGGCGCAATGGTAATGGGCGTATTTGAATTTGCATTGGGATTTTATATGCTCTTCGGAATACACCGTAAAGTGGCCCCCACCCTGATGTTGCTTGTGATGTCGTTTATGACACCTCTGACATTGTGGCTTGCCATCTCGAATCCTATTTCCGACTGCGGCTGTTTTGGCGATGCCGTAGTTCTGACCAACTGGGAAACCTTCGGGAAAAATATCGTATTGCTTATTGCTGCCATTACTGTATTCAAATGGAGAAAGACTGGCATCGTTAAACTTGTCAGTGAAAAAGTTGACTGGCTGGTAGCTCTCTATGGCGTAGTATTTATTATCCTTTATACATTATACTGCATACGCGAACTTCCTGTATTCGATTTCCGCCCTTACCATATCGGGGCAGATATACGTAAAGGCATGGAAATTCCAGAAGGAGAAAAGCCAACAACTTACGAAACAACCTTCATTTATGCAAAAGACGGAGTGGAAAAGGAATTTACGATTGATAATTTCCCTTCAGACTCGACATGGACATTCGTTGACTCTAAAACCCGTATCAAAGAGAAAGGCTACGAGCCGCCTATTCACGATTTCTCCATAATCTCGCAAGAAGACGGAACAGACCTGACAGACATGGTACTGGATGATGATAATTATACGTTCCTGCTGGTAGCGCCTTATTTGAAAAATGCAGATGATAGCGGAATCGATCTGATAAATGAGGTATACGACTACAGTGTAGAACATGGCTATCGCTTCCTCTGCCTGACCTCTTCACCGGATGAAGATATTGCCATTTGGCAAGACAACACAGGAGCAGAATATCCATTTGCTCTGACAGACGAAATTACCTTGAAAACAATAATTCGTTCCAATCCCGGACTGGTATTGCTGAAAAAAGGAGTCGTCATCAATAAATGGAGCAACAACCAGTTGCCGGACGAATATGTACTGAAAGCTCCTCTGGATAAACTTTCCATCGGGACACTAAACCCGAAAACCGTCAGCCATAAACTGGCAGAGGTGATAGGATGGTTTACCGGACCACTGATATTTCTGACCTTATGCGATCTGGCATGGCTGAAATGGCATAAACGGAAAAAGAAGCAAGAAGAAGAAAAAACAGAAAACTAATATTATATAAACCCTTTTAAAATTTAAACAAAATGAGAAAAAACATTGTAGCAGGTAACTGGAAAATGAACAAGAACCTGCAAGAAGGTATCGCTTTGGCTAAAGAATTGAACGAAGTATTGACTGCAGACAAACCTAACTGCGACGTTATCATCTGTACTCCGTTTATTCACCTGGCTTCTGTAACTCCGATCGTAGACAAAAACATTATCGGTGTAGGTGCAGAAAACTGCGCAGACAAAGCATCTGGTGCTTATACAGGTGAAGTTTCAGCAGAAATGGTTGCTTCAACTGGTGCTCAGTACGTTATCCTGGGTCACTCAGAACGTCGTGCTTACTACCACGAAACTGTTGAAATCCTGGCAGAAAAAGTTAAATTGGCTTTGGCTAACAACCTGAAACCTATCTTCTGTATCGGTGAAGTTCTGGAAGAACGTGAAGCTAACAAACAGAATGAAGTTGTAGAAGCTCAGTTGGCTTCTGTATTCTCTCTGTCTGCTGAAGACTTCAGCAAGATCATCCTGGCTTACGAACCGGTATGGGCTATCGGTACAGGTAAGACTGCTACTCCTGCTCAGGCTCAGGAAATCCACGCTCACATCCGTTCTTTGGTTGCTGCTAAATACGGCAAAGAAGTTGCTGAAAACACTTCTATCCTGTATGGTGGTAGCTGCAAGCCGACCAACGCAAAAGAATTGTTCGCTAATCCTGACGTAGATGGTGGTTTGATTGGTGGAGCTGCTTTGAAAGCTGCTGACTTCAAAGGTATCATCGATGCTTTTAAATAATTAAGCGAACTATATTATTTTTCACGGAAGAGAGGGGAAATCCTTCCCTCCTCTCCGTGATTATTTAAACTCACTTATTAAAAGACAACCGGTATGATGAAGTACTTATTAACCCTTGTGTTCCTGCTTACAGCAAGTATGGCAAGCGCACAGCGCAATATTGTAGAAAGCCTGCAGACCCGAACCCCGGGAGAGGGTATAGTCAACATCCATCAAGATGCCTACATTACCTCACTGATAGGATTGCGCTATGTAAACAATGCAGCGACTTCCGGTTCTGGCAAGACATTAAAAGCAAGAGGATTCCGTGTCCAAGTGTATGCTGGAAACAATTCGAGAGTTGCCCGCAATGAAGCAACTGCCATAGCCAATAAAGTAAAAAGGGAATTTCCCGATATGCCGGTATATACTTATTTTCAACCTCCCCGCTGGCTATGCCGCATAGGCGATTTCAAAAGTATAGAAGAAGCACATGTAGCCATGCGCAAGCTGAAAGAGAGCGGTGAATTTAAAGAAGTGGCAATCGTACGCGAACAAATTAATATACCCATTGAATAATGATTGATACGAACTTGATGCACTTTCCGGAAGAGAAGGTGCAGAAACTGATGTCGCACTACAAGGAAATACTTTCTCTGCTGGGAGAAGATCCGGAACGTGAAGGCTTGTTGAAAACACCAGAACGTGTGGCGAAGGCCATGCTGACCTTAACACGCGGTTACGAAGTAGATCCCAAAGCCGTATTACTGGGTGCCAAATTTAAAGAAGAATACAGTCAGATGGTCATCGTAAAGGATATTGACTTTTTCTCCATGTGTGAGCATCATATGCTTCCCTTTTACGGGAAAGCCCATGTAGCTTATATTCCCAACGGATATATTACGGGCTTAAGCAAGATAGCGCGCGTAGTCGATATATTTTCACACCGCCTTCAGGTACAGGAACGCATGACCCTGCAAATTAAAGAGTGCATACAAGAGACACTCAACCCATTAGGAGTAATGGTTGTTGTAGAAGCCAAGCACATGTGCATGCAGATGAGAGGAGTAGAGAAACAAAACTCTGTAACTACTACTTCCGATTTTACCGGAGCCTTCAATCGCGCAAAGACTCGTGAGGAGTTTATGACACTGATTGGCAGGTAAAACTACTGTACTTCCAAGATTAGAAAATGATTTAAGTCAAGTCTCCGCGTGTAAAAAAAGTCGTAACTTTGCACGCGGAATTTTTTTATCATCTCGTGGAACAGGCAATTCAACAGACTAATATTCGTAAGGGACTGACTAAACTGGTTGTCCCGATCTTTATCGAAACGTTATTGATTATGATGCTGGGAGCAGTAGATACAATCATGCTGAGCCAGTATTCGGATGAAAGTGTAGCTGCCGTAGGAGTAGTCAACCAGATAGTAATGTTTGCTTTCCTCGTATTCGAAGTTATCAATATCGGAACGTCCGTACTTTGTTCCCAATACCTCGGCGCCAAAATGCACAAGAATATGGTGCAGGTCGTAGGAGTAGCCTTACTTCTGAATCTTGTGGTAGGACTTCTTATAAGTGCGATTTTACACTTCGGAGCAACAACCTTACTGGGCTGGATGGGGCTTCGTCCTGAATTGCTGAAATATGGTATCGGATATATGGAGATAGTAGGTGCCTTTGCTTTCTTTCAGGCAATATCGTTGACCATTTCGGCTGCACTGCGCAGTGCCAACAAAGCCATCTACCCGATGCTGGTCACCGTTTTGGTGAATATTATGAATATCATCGGAAACTACTCGTTGATTTTCGGTAAGTTCGGCATGCCTGCCATGGGAGCCGAAGGTGCTGCTATATCGACTTCCATAGCCCGGGGAGTAAGTATGATCGTACTGTTCATCATTCTGTTCCGCAAGCATATACCTAAATTTCCACTGGCCTATTTCCGTCCTTTCCCCTGGATAGAACTGAAAAACCTGTTAAAAGTAGGATTGCCCTCTGCCGGTGAGAACCTTTCGTACAGCTTTTCTCAGGTAGTAATTACTTATCTGATTAATATCTTGGGAAACAATGCGCTGGCAACCCGTACTTACACCGTAAACATTATCATGTTTGTATACTTGTTTGCCATAGCCATGGCGCAAGGAGGAGCCATCAGCATCGGTCATCTGGTTGGACAAAAGAAAATACACGCTGCTTATTTGTTGGGCAAATATGTCATGCGACTCTCTATCCTCGTATCACTCATCCTCTCCTGTATCTGGGCAGCAGGCGGACATTTCATCTTCAGCCTTCTGA
Organism: Bacteroides sp. CAG:1076; assembly: GCA_000436795.1. Taxonomy (GTDB): domain Bacteria; phylum Bacteroidota; class Bacteroidia; order Bacteroidales; family Bacteroidaceae; genus Phocaeicola. Next base: position 5,983 of record HF993139.1, on the reverse strand, counting down.
CTGACAATGAAGAGATCATCCGAATGGGAGTTACCATTATGATCATCGATGTGGTAGTAGAAATCGGACGTGCCGTAAACATCTACGCCACCAACGCACTACGTTCGGCTGGCGACGTAAACTATCCGTTCTACGTGGGATTAATCGTACAATGGACCGTTTCGGTAGGTTTCAGCTATCTTTTAGGAATTCACTGGGGCTGGGGACTTCCGGGCATGTGGTGTGCCTTCCTGCTGGACGAGAATATACGTGCCCTTATATTCGTCAAACGCTGGAACAGCCTGAAATGGGCAAAGAAAGGCTTTGTGAAATAAATCACAGATTTCCCATCCCTACATAAATCAAAAGGACACAGATCAGGTCGATGACAAGGGCTGTCACCGACCATCTAATAAACTGTTTGTCTTTTTTCGCGGCTCCATAAATAATGCCGATGATAGCAGAAACCAATATTCCGGCTGCCACACCCAACATACCTTGTACGGCAAGCCCTACAAGAATCAGAATAGCCATCGTTATCAGAATATTGTTTTTCATAAATATCGTATTTAAGTGTAGAACATTTATCACATACTTGCCTTAAAGGCATTAATTACAGCAGAGGTAAATCCGTCGTGTTCCAGTGAATTAACTCCCTTGATTGTAATGCCACCCGGTGTTGTAACCTTTTCTATTTCGACAGCCGGATGCGAATTTTCATCACTCAGCAGCAAACGAGCAGCACCATCTAATGTCTGTGCTACCATTTTCTTGGCCTCTCCCGGACGTAATCCGGCTTCTACCCCTGCCTGCATAGCTGCCTGTACATATTTCATGACGTAGGCTATTCCACATGAAGCAAGTGAAGTGGCTGCCGCAAACTGTTTTTCCTCTATCAGCATCGCAAGTCCCATTTCATTGAAAACCCCTAACATGACTTGTGTCTGCTCGTCGGTAGCATTCCGCCGGGCTATCAATGTCATACTGGCACGTTCGGCTATTGCCGTATTCGGAATTACACGGAAGATAGGCATTTCCGGATCAACAAAATGAGCCAAATCTTCGAAAGTCAGCCCGGCAGCAACCGACACAAGTATCTGCGGCTGACGAAGACGCAAAGGTTTCAGCACTTCTTCTACCTTCCAGGGCTTGACTGCAACAATCACCACATCGGCATCGGCAGCCTCCTTATTGTTGGTAGAGGTATGAATGTCGGGAAATTCAGCCTTCAACTTATCCAGCTTTGCCGTACTGGGATTAGTAACTACTATTTCGCTCGCTTTAATATAATGTCCCTGTGCCAGCCCGCGTGCAATAGCTCCGCCCATATTGCCGGCTCCGATAATTGCTACTTTCATATGAAAAACTCAATTGTTCTTTATCCGTAATATTATTTTAAAGGCTGCGACAGCTCGTCCAACGACTTGCCTTCATAGTCACAAACAGCCTGTTTGAAATCATCCGGAAGTTCCACCGGCTCCTTGGTTGCAACATCATATCCTACCATGACCGTACGACACTGACATTTCAACACACCGCTCGCCTTATTGACCGCCCGCTGAAGCAAGGTAAAGCTCTTATGTCCCAGATGTACGACAGTGGTTTCTATTATCAGATCGTCGGAAAAAAACACCGGTGCCAGAAAATCGGCATTGATATTGGCAACTACAATACCCAGATGACTCCAGTCTTTATTACCAAACACATCACGCATATACGAAGTCTTTGCCAAATCGTACAAAGAGAAATACGAAGAATTATTCATGTGACCATACTGGTCGACGTCGCTGAAGCGAATCTGTACAGGCAATGCATGCCTAAATTTCATATCATCTGCCATATCCATTTGTTTTTATATAATCTCAAATATAAATCTTTTTTCCCGAAAACCTACTATAAAGGAAGATTATTTCTTACTTTTGCTCGTCAACTAAATGAAAAAGTAAATTTAAGCATTACAATATGGAACAGAAATTCAAAAAGGAGACCCTGTGTGTACAGGCTGGATGGACTCCGAAGAACGGAGAACCCCGTGTTTTACCTATCTATCAAAGTACAACATTCAAATACGATACCAGCGAAGAGATGGCTAAACTCTTCGACCTGGAAAAGAGCGGATATTTCTACACCCGCTTGCAGAACCCGACAAACGATGCCGTAGCTGCCAAGATTGCTGCGCTGGAAGGTGGTGTAGGTGCTATGCTGACTTCGTCTGGTCAGGCAGCCAATTTTTATGCTGTATTCAATATCTGTGAGGCAGGTGATCACTTTGTCTGCTCATCAACTATCTACGGAGGCACATTCAACCTTTTTGGTGTAACAATGAAGAAACTGGGAATAGAGTGCACATTTGTTGATGCCGATGCACCGGAAGAGGAAATTGAAAAGGCTTTCCGCCCGAATACCAAATGTCTGTTCGGCGAAACCATCTCGAATCCGAGCATCAATGTCCTCGATATTGAAAAGTTTGCACGTATCGCACACAAACATGGAGTGCCCTTGATTGTGGACAATACATTTGCTACTCCTATCAACTGCCGCCCGTTTGAATGGGGAGCCGACATCGTAACACATTCTACTACCAAATATATGGACGGACATGCAACTTGTGTAGGAGGTGCCGTAGTAGACAGTGGTAACTTCGACTGGGAAGCACATGCCGACAAGTTCCCGGGACTGACTCAGCCGGATGCTTCTTATCACGGACTGACTTATACCAAGGCTTTCGGCAAGATGGCTTATATAACCAAAGCAACCGCACAGCTGATGCGTGACCTCGGTTCCATACAGTCGCCCGAAAATGCCTTCCTGCTAAATCTGGGACTGGAAACATTGCACCTGCGTGTAGCACGTCACTGTGAGAACGCACAGAAGGTGGCCGAATGGCTGGAAGCAAATCCAAAGGTAAAATGGGTAAACTACTGTGGGCTGAAAAGTAGCAAATATTATGAACTGGCTCAGAAATACATGCCAAACGGCTCGTGTGGTGTCATTGCCTTCGGACTGAAAGGTACCCGTGAAGATGCTATCAAGTTCATGGATCAGCTGAAACTGGCCTGTATTGTTACACACGTTGCCGACGCACGTACCTGCGTACTGCATCCGGCAAGTCATACACACCGCCAGTTGACCGACGAGCAGTTGATAGAGGCTGGTGTAGCTCCCGATTTGATACGTCTGTCGGTAGGTATCGAAAATGTAGATGACATCATCGCTGATTTGAATCAAGCTATGCAATACATTTAATGTACATCAAGGTATACGTATAACCGATCAAAAGGTCGTTTCTGTATTTTTCAGACAATACGGAAACGGCCTTTTTTGATTATTGCTATCGCCTGAAGATTTATATGATGATTATAACTTCTTCTTGTTCTTCAACCCTCTGCATATTGCCTGCAAAAGAAGCTGACAGTCTGCCAAAAACGTCAGGACGTTTTTAGAAAATTTGTACAAATTCCAAAATGTTTTGTACAAAAACCGAGAACAACTCTATTACCTTACAGAAAAAATCAGAATGCATCTCCTCGGCTTTCCTGAGAAAGTTTATCCTGTGTCAAACCATTCATAATTACAGCATACACGAAACATCATGAAAGTTTGTTGCTTCTTGCTTCCAATTTGATAAGGTTTAATGACTGAGGATTGTAAGATATACTTCCTTTCATTACATTTGCCAGTGAATAATCAATTTTTATTTCATATGATAACTCCCAATGACTGGTACACTTCTCGAATAGCCGAAACGGCAAAAGAACTGACTAATATAAAGAAACGCATTCTCCATATCAGTTTACTACGCATCGTATTTTTTCTTGCCGGAATAACGGCCGTCATCGCATTATTTCATGCCGGAACAGGGGTACTGATTGGTGCGGTATGTTGTACATTTCTTCCTTTCCTGGCTCTTATAAAACTACACAACCGTTTCTTCGCACGAAAGGAATGGTTGGAAACTCAAGAGCAAATCAACCGCAATGAACTGAAAGGACTGGAAGGTGATTTTTCCGGCTTCGATGAGGGAAAAGAATTTGTCAACCCAGAACATCCATACTCATTCGACCTCGATTTGTTTGGACGAAATTCGTTGTTTCAGGCCATAAACCGTACATGTACGCACATCGGAAAACAAACTCTTGCCCGATGGATGCAGGAGCACTTGACTCAAAAAGAGTTGATAGAACTTCGCCAGCAGGGTGTAAGGGATATGAGCGAAAGAAACGAGTTTCGCGAAGAATTCCGTATCACGGGATTGGTTAATCACGGAAAGACATCCGACGTAGAGGAAATACGCCGATGGAGTGAAAGCCCCTCCAATTTGTTGCATGCCACATGGGTAAAGCTAACCTTATGGGGAGTTCCCCTCATCAACATCGCATTGCTTGCAGGAGGACTGACGGGTATTTGCTCTATAAGCTGGTTCGGATTAATGTTTATGCTATTTGTGATTATCAGCTTTGCCGTCATCAAAAAGGCGACTTTTGTACAGCAAACATATGGCGAGAAATTGAAAACTCTGAACAGTTATGCCAAACTGATTGCACTTGCCCGCCAACAAGTATGGAAATCTGCCGAAGTACAACAACTAATAGAGCGACTGAACATTGACGGACATTCGCCGGCCGAGGCTTTGATGCAACTATCCAAAGAACTCGACAGACTGGATCTGCGTAACAACCAGTTACTTTATGTCATACTGGAAGGTAGTATTTTCTTTCAGCTACGACAGGTAGTACGTATCGAGCGATGGAAAGAGCGATACGGTCATCATCTGATGCAATGGCTGGAAACCGTTGGAGAGCTTGATGCTCTTTGCTCGTTAGGGACTTTTGCCTATAATCATCCGGACTATAGCTATCCTTCTATTTCAGACAAGCCCTTCCAGTTTATAGCAACCGCTATGGGGCATCCGCTGATGCCTGCCGAACAATGTGTAAAGAACGATGCCCTGATACCGTCACGACCGTTTTTTCTAATTATAACCGGAGCTAATATGGCAGGAAAAAGTACATACCTACGTACGATTGGGGTTAATTATTTGCTTGCATGTATCGGCTGTCCGGTATGTTGCAAACAATTGACTCTATATCCTGCACAGTTAATTACCAGTCTGCGTACATCTGACTCGCTTACGGATAATGAATCGTATTTCTTCGCCGAGCTCAAGCGACTGAAACGTATCATCGATTTACTAAATGAAGGGCATGAGCTATTCATCATCCTGGATGAAATATTGAAAGGAACCAATTCGGCCGACAAGCAGAAAGGCTCGCTCGACTTGATACGCCAATTTATGCATCTGCAAACTAATGGTATTATTGCCACACACGATTTATTGTTGGGTACCCTTGCTGAACAGTTCCCCGACAAGATACGTAATTACTGCTTCGAGGCTGACATAAAGGAAAACGAACTTAGCTTTTCTTATAAATTACGGGAAGGCGTAGCACAAAATATGAATGCTTGCTTCCTTATGAAAAAAATGGGAATCATAATACAAGATGAATGAAACATGTGAAGGGCGTGAAGGGTAAAAACGAGTAATATTTTCAATGAAAAAGCCCAATAAAGTCTACAATCACCCCTTCGTATGGCAATAGTTTATAAATGTATCCGTTTAAGACACAGAAAAGCCTCCTGCAAAGCGATAAGGAGTGAAGACAATAAATGATAGCCATTACACATAAAAGCCTCTCAGAGAGCTAAAAGCAGTGAAATTTTATCATTCTTCAGGAAGTTATAGATATCCCGTATCATAAAAAAAGCCGAAGTCCAAATGAACTCCGGCTTTTAATATATATAGCGTTTACAGAATTATTCAGCTTTAGGGGCTTCCTCTGTAGTAGCTTCTGCAGTTGCTTCAGCAGCAGGTGCCTCAGTTGCAGCAGATTTTTTAGAACGACGAGTACGAGTAGCTTTCTTAGCAGCTGTCTTAGCCATATTCTCATTGTAGTCAACCAATTCGATGAAACACATTTCTGCGTTATCACCCAAACGGTTACCA
>HF993138.1 GCA_000436795.1 Bacteroides sp. CAG:1076 | reverse complement strand
CCCTTAATCGTGTATTGGATGATAGTTGCGGATTTTAGGGATAATATCAATTTCTTGAACAATTCCGATATACAGGAAATCTCTGTATTGAAAGATGCATCTGCTGCTGCCATCTATGGTGTGCGTGCAGCAAATGGAGTTGTAATTATTACTACCAAGAAAGGTAAACGCAATACGAAAGCACGGATTACCTACAATGGTTATGTAGGTGTACAGACTGCTACCAATGTGCTTGATATGGCTAATTCTCACGAGTATGCAACTTTATTGCTTGAGGCAAATCGTGAGGCTTATGATCCATTGATTAAGTCGTCTATCGAAAAGTTTGGTGGTGATTATGATTCGTTGACATTTGGTGCAGATACCGACTGGTATGACGAATTGTTGCGTCCTGCCTTGATGACTAATCATGGAGTCGATATCAGTGGCGGTAGTGAGAAAGCAACTTATGCAGTAGGTATCAACTATCTGTATCAGAATGGTATCATGGATACACGTAATGATTACAATCGTTTGAACTTCCGTGCGAACTTTGATTTTGAAGCAACCGACTGGTTGAAGGTTGGAAGTAACATTGTAATCAGTAACTCGGAACAGTATAATCCTGAAAACTCAGCCTGGCTGGCTGCATACAATATGCCTTCATTACTTCCGGTATATGATTATACTCGTTCGGATGATGAGGCTTTTCCTGAAAAGTTCGCTTCTCCTCAGCAAATAGGGCTTACTAATAACTTCTCAAATCCGGTTGCTATTGCCAAATACAATAACAATAGCCTGAACGAGAATTTTCAGGTAATGGCTAACTTTTTCGCTGAGTTGAGCTTAATTCCTAATAAGTTGAAGTTTAAGACCAGCTATAGTCAGGACTTCTCTTTGATAAGAGGACGTGTATACGTACAGCCTTATCTGGTGAGTTCATTGCAACAGAACTCTGAATCAAGATTGACCAAGACAGACACAAACTATTATAATTACATTTGGGATAATACATTGACTTATACAGACTCTTGGGGTAGTCATAACCTGAATGTCTTGCTGGGACAATCTGCACGTCAGGAGCAGATGCGTAAGCTGGAAGGAAAAGCAAGCAATGTTCCCGGAGATTATGATGAGTATTTATACCTTACTCAAGGTAACTCTACCGGACGTGAAGTAAGTGATGATGGTTCTTGCTATCGTGGATTATCTTATTTTGCTCGTGCAAGTTATGATTATGCTGGAAAATATTTGTTGTCTTTGACAATGCGTGCTGATGGTAGTTCCAAGTATCAGAATAAATGGGGATATTTCCCTTCTGTTGGAGCTGCTTGGGTTATGAGTGACGAGAACTTCTTTAAGAAACAGGAGGTAATCGACTATTTAAAGGTTCGTGCAAGTTGGGGACAACTTGGTAATGACCATGTTTCTGCAAGTGATGGTTTTGCTTCTATTACTACCGGAACTTCTGCTTCGGGTGTATTCGGTAATACGACATTGCCTGGATTCCAGAATACAAGTTATTTCAGTTGGTTAGGCTGGGAAAAAGTGGAAGAGTTTAACGCCGGTGTAAACTTTGCTTTATTAGACAGCCGTTTGAACGTGGATGTAGATTACTATAACCGTATCACTAAAAATGCTGTTATCAGTACTACCTTGCCTTTCAGTACACAGACTTTGGCTGGTAATAATGGAGAAATACGAAACAGTGGTTTTGATATCCAGCTGAACTGGAGTGATAAAATAGGTAAGGATTTCAGTTATTATGCCGGAGTTAACCTGTCTACTCTGCGTAACCGTGTAAAGAGTCTGAATGGTGCTCCTTATATTTATGGTGGTAGTGCAGAAAGCCGTACCATTAATCTGGTGGGCGAAGAAATGCAGTCGTATTACGGATATAAAGTGTTGGGAGTATATCAGAATCAGGCTCAGATTGATGCTGATCCGATAGCTAAGGCTAATGGATTGGAACCAGGAGATTTCATTTATGAGGATGTGAACAACGACCAGGTGATTGATGATAAGGACCGTCAGATCTTAGGATCGAATATACCGACACTGACTTATAGTTTCAATTTAGGTTTCCAATATAAGAATCTGGAATTCTCTTTGTCAACATTCGGACAGGCAGGAAATGAAATTTATAACCGTAAGCGTGCCGTACGTTATACTCAGGCTAACTTCAACTTCGATAAGGATTTCTATGATAACCGTTGGACGGGTGAAGGTTCTACCAATTCATATCCTTCGGCAAAAGGTATGTTGAAGGCTTGGAATAACAGTCATACCAACTCCTTCTTTGTGGAAAAAGGAAATTTCTTCCGCATACAGAATGTCATGCTGGCATACAATTTCCGTAATATCCATATGGGAAGTTACACATTGCCGGGTGTAAAAGTAAGTTTGACTGCCGACCGTCCGTTTACTTACTTTACTTCGAACGGATTTACTCCTGAAATTAGCCAGAGCTATGGTTGGGACGAGGGTGTTTACCCGCTGGCTGCCACTTATACTTTTGGTTTGACTATCGATTTCTAACAAATTGCTAAACACGCTGATTTATGAAAAGTATTAAGATAAAAAATATATTACTGTGTGCGTTTGCTGCCACAACATTATTATCCTCCTGTTCCGATTATTTGGATAAATTGCCGGAGAATAAGGTGGATGAAGAAAAGGTTGATTATACAAACCTGAATAATATGTATCAGCCGGTATCTGGCGTTTATGCAAAGTTACGCCAGAGAGGTTCTCACTGGATTGTATGGGGAGCGACAGTTGTCCGTGACGATGATGTTTCTACAGGTCGAATTGACGATCAGGCAGACTTGGTTGCTATCGATCAAAATTATACTTATAATGCCGGCTTTTGGGGAACAAACGAGGCATGGATGGTTTATTATGACATCATTAAGGTGGCAAATGCTGCACTGGAAGCTCTCGACGGTTATGCTGCCAACATCGTTTCGGATGCAGATGAAAAACGTTATGAAGAATATACAGGCGAAGTAAAATTTATCCGTGCTTATTGCTACTATCGTCTGACAGAATTGTTTGGCCCTGTTACCATTTTGCGTGACAATAAGCAGACCGATATGACTCGTTCTACGGTAAATGCTGTATATCGCTATATATTAAGCGATTTGGAATATTCTATGACATATTTGCCCCGTATCCGTCCGAACGAATATACCGACCGTATCGGAGCTGTTTCTTTGTTTACTGCTGAAATGCTGGCTGCTAAGGTTTATATGGAACAGGAGAACTGGTCGAAAGTTGAGCTACTGACAGATGATATTATCGGAAGTAAAAAGTTCTCTTTATACAGTGATTTTAATAACTTGTTTAAAATCCCCGGTAAACTCTGTGATGAATCTTTGTTCGAAATGCAGTTTACCGATTTTGGCAATGGCTCGGGAGAAGTTGTAGTACCGGACAGTTGGTTTGTATTTCAGGGACCTTTGAATGATGGTAATATTTCAGGATGGGGCTTTATCAGTCCGACAAAAGCTTTCCGTCAGTGGGCAGCCGAACGTGGTGAAACCGTTCGTGCTACTACAACCTTCCTGATGGCAGGTGAAACGACTCAAGAAGGTGATTTCATCAAGGCACCGGCCAGTAGTGTTGCACCGGATTGTTTCAATGGAAAGGCTTATACTCCATCGAATCAGATGACTGAAGGACGTACAGAGTATGGAACGAATAATAATATCCGTGTATTCCGTTATGCAGAAGTGCTTTTAATGAATGCAGAAGCGAAAGTGCGTCAGAATAAGGATGGTGATGATCCGTTTAATCAGGTTCGTAAGCGTGCAGCAATGCCTGAGTTGGAGGATGTGACACTCGATCAGATTATGGATGAACGTCGTATGGAACTTGCACTGGAATGGGGTGAACGGTACAATGATTTGCGCCGTACAGGTAAGTTAAGTGAAGTCCTGGGACCTTTGGGATGGACTGCTGGAAAAGAATACTATCCGGTACCTACAGCTCAGATAGATATCTCTTCGACGTTGGCGAATGAGCCGAAAGATGAATAAAGGTTAATAGTTTTTTAGAAGGTAACTTTCGGGAGCTAACGTGTGATATATACGTGATGCTCCTGAAAGGATTGTTACAATTATCTGTAAATACTTATGTGGAAATATTTTTATGGCTTGTGTGTATTGTTTATGCTTTCATGCACATCGGCTAAAAAAGGTGAAAACCTAAGCATTACCGAACAAACAATTGCTCGTCCGGATTCTTTCCCATCGGATAGCGCAATGTTGGATTATATACAGAAAGTACATTTCAATTATATGTGGGATGGAGCAGAGAAAACATCTGGTCTTGCTCCTGAACGTATTCATCTGGATGGAAGTTATCCTCAGAATGATTCATCTGTAGTTACTACGGGAGGTAGTGGATTTGGTATTGCTGGTGTCTTGGTCGCTATCGATAGAAAGTTTATTTCTCGTGAAGATGGTGTGGAACGCTTGCATAAAATTGTCGATTATCTGACTCGTGCTGACCGTTTTCATGGAGTTTGGCCTCACTGGCTTGACGGTCCGACAGGAAAAGTGAAACCTTTTGGTATGAAAGATGATGGTGGCGATTTGGTAGAAAGCTGTTTTGTAATGCAAAGTTTGCTTTGTGTTCGCCAGTATTTTGAAAATGGAAACCCAAAAGAAAAAGAACTTTGTGAGAAAATTAATAAATTGTGGCACGAAATGGAATTTGACTGGTATCAGAACGGTAAGGATGTTATCTACTGGCACTGGTCGCCCAATTACGGCTGGGAAATGAACTTTCCTCTTGAAGGCTACAATGAAGCTTTGATCGTTTATGTATTGGCTGCATCTTCTCCAACACATCCGGTTCCTGCTTCTGCTTATCATAATGGATGGGCACGAGGAGGAGATATCAAGACATCGGCTGCTCCTTATGGGTTACCTCTGGAGTTGAAACATAATGGAGCCGAGGAGCTGGGAGGTCCGCTGTTTTGGGCACATTATTCTTATATCGGATTGGATCCACGTAAAATTAAAGACCGTTATGCTGATTATTGGAATGTTGTACGGAATCATGTTCTATCTGATTATCGGTATTGTGTGGAAAATCCGAAAGGTTATAAGGGTTATGGTGAAAACTGCTGGGGACTGACTGCCAGTTATTCTGTGAATGGCTATGCGGCACATTGTCCGGGTGACAATGATCTGGGTGTAATTACTCCTACAGCTGCTTTATCAAGTTTCCCGTATACTCCTGAAGAATCGATGCGTGCCTTGAAATATTTCTATTCAAAGGGTAATGCTATTTGGGGTACGTATGGTTTTTATGATGCATTCTCGGAAACGGATAACTGGACGGTACCGCATTATCTTGCTATAGATCAGTGTACGATTGCTCCAATGATAGAAAATTATCGTACCGGATTACTCTGGAACTTGTTTATGAGTTGTCCTGAAATTCAGGAAGGACTGAAAAATTTAGGTTTTGAAGTTAAAAAGTGATTTATTTTTAATTAGAAAGAAATAATGAAAAAGACAACATTCCTTTTAGTGACTTCTTTGTGTATGTCGGCTACACTTTTTGCCGGAAACAAAAAATCACTGTTGCCTAAAGATGAAGGTAATATGGATAAGTTTGTGACCGAACTGATGAGTAAAATGACTCTTCAGGAAAAATTAGGTCAGTTAAACTTGCCTGTAACTGGTAATATTACGACAGGTCAGGCTAAGAGTAGTGATGTAGCCGGAAAAATCAGTCGGGGAGAAGTCGGAGGCTTGTTCAACCTGAAAGGGGTGAAAGCTATTCGTGAAATGCAGGAACTGGCTGTTGAAAAAAGCCGTTTGGGTATTCCATTGCTTTTTGGTATGGATGTGATCCATGGATATGAAACTGTATTCCCTATACCTTTGGCACTTTCTTGTACTTGGGATATGGAGGCTATCGAGAAGTCGGCTCGTATTGCAGCTGTAGAGGCAAGTGCTGATGGTATTTGTTGGACTTTCAGTCCGATGGTGGATATTTGCCGCGATGCTCGTTGGGGACGTGTTTCGGAAGGTAATGGAGAGGATCCTTATCTGGGAGCTGAAATAGCCAAAGCAATGGTTAAAGGCTACCAGGGAGAAAAAATGGAAAAGAATGATGAGGTTATGGCATGTGTGAAACACTTTGCCTTGTATGGTGCCATTGAGGCCGGAAGAGATTATAATACGGTCGACATGAGCCGTAACCGGATGTTTAATGAGTATTTTCCTCCTTATAAAGCTGCTGCTGAAGCAGGCGCCGGTAGTTTTATGAGTTCATTTAATGAAGTGGATGGAGTTCCTGCTACAGCCAACCGCTGGTTGATGACGGATGTTTTGCGTAATCAGTGGGGATTTGATGGCTTCGTTGTTACCGACTATACGGCAATTGCTGAGATGGTGGATCATGGAATAGGAGATTTGCAAGAGGTTTCCGCACGTGCACTGAAGGCTGGTACAGATATGGATATGGTGGCTGATGGATTTATCGGTACACTGGAAAAATCTTTGAAGGAAGGTAAAGTCAGCATGCAGGATATTGATACAGCTTGTCGCCGAATGTTGGAAGCAAAATATAAACTGGGCCTGTTTAAGGATCCGTATAAATATTGTGACTTAAAACGTCCGGCTAAAGATCTTTATAATGCAGAGCATCGTGCCGAAGCACGTCGTATTGCTACAGAATCATTCGTTTTGCTGAAAAATGAAGGTAATTTATTGCCTCTGCAGAAAAAAGGTAATATCGCATTGATTGGTCCGTTAGCTGATACACGTACTAATATGCCGGGTACATGGAGTGTTGCTGCAACTCCGCAGCGTTACAGTACGTTGCTCGAGGGATTGAAAAAGGCTGTGGGTGATCGGGCTAATATCCTTTATGCACAAGGTAGTAACTTAATGTATGATGCGGACTATCAGACTCGTGCTACCATGTTCGGGCGTGAAATACCTCGTGGCAATGATCAAGAATTACTGGATGAGGCTTTGCGTGTTGCTTCACAGGCAGATGTTATAGTTGCTGCTTTGGGCGAGTCCTCTGAAATGAGTGGTGAATGTAGTAGTCGTACAAATCTGGAAATGCCGGATGCACAGCGTGACTTGCTGGAAGCTTTGTTGAAAACAGGTAAGCCTGTTGTACTGGTTCATTTTGCAGGTCGTCCCACAGTTATGACTTGGGAACAGCAACATGTTCCGTCTATTTTGAACGTTTGGTTTGGCGGAAGTGAGTCGGCCGATGCTATATGTGATGTTTTGTTTGGCGACGTTTGTCCGAGTGGAAAACTTACAGCAAGCTTTCCACAGAACGTAGGTCAATTGCCTATGAATTACAACCATAAGAACACAGGTCGTCCGTTGGCTAAAGGTAAATGGTTTGAAAAATTCCGCAGCAATTATATTGATGTTTCAAACGATCCTTTATATCCTTTTGGATTTGGTCTGAGTTATACAACATTTGCTTACTCCGACATGCAGTTGAGTGCTGATTCCATGAATAAGCAGAATGGTGAGTTGATTGCTTCTATTACAGTTACCAATACAGGAAAGTATGATGCAGATGAAGTTGTTCAGTTGTATATCCGTGATCTGGTAGGAAGCATTACTCGTCCGGTGAAGGAATTGAAAGGTTTTCAGCGTATACATTTAAAGAAAGGAGAAAGCAAGAAAGTATCTTTCCTTAATTCCGCAACACTTTGATTTAAATTAATTTATAAGTT
>HF993137.1 GCA_000436795.1 Bacteroides sp. CAG:1076 | reverse complement strand
CTCGACGACCCTGTACTGTGCCAGATACGTGACGAAATACTGAATCTGGACGTAAACAACCTGACTCCGCTGGAGGCGCTGAACAAGCTGAACGATATAAAGAAGATAGTAAGGGGGAAATAATACCCTCTACCTGCATATTATGATTCCCTGTGCTGCCAGAAAACGATACTCCGGCAACACAGGGAATGCTTATTTGTCACACCTGAACTTAAAATCATTGCCTGTTTCTTTCTCCCTGCAATTTCCATTTCTTTATCTGGAATACAACAAACAGCAGTAAAGTCAATACGCACTGCACACACAAAACAGCAGACATCCACCCTAAACTATACCCAAGTTGCATTGACAGCGCTACAGCCAAAGTCGGAACAAGCGGCAATAATATCCAATACACTACCATACAAAATCGAAGCACCTGTCTTAAACCGCGATTCATACCGCACAACGCCGGAAAATAACGTTCAATAGAATCGATGAAAAACAGTTTCTCCCATGTGTACGTCTTTCTCTTTATGAGAAAAATAAGATGTATCAGCAATACCAGTTCGACAACCCAATAAAAGAATTCAAATTCAGGATAGTAGTCGCCAATGAAAGAAGTCACATAAACTACATCCACCAACAGCAAAAGAAGTAAAACTATAGACCACATAAATGTATAAAACATAAATTATTAATGAATAGTCAAAGTAGATTTTAGACTATCAACAAATTCTTCAGAAACTTGTATAGGAACGAGTTCTAACCTATCCCCTTTATGTATTTGAAATACTCCATCAGGTTTCACAACTATATCAATATTCTCTTGCTCGGTGTAACAAGGTTCTATAGCTTTTTCCCATAAATATGAAGCGGCAGCAGAAGCCACTGCTGACAAAATCACCCCAATTCCTGAAATAGTGGCTGCCGCTCCTCCCAGACCATCAGCTAAATAAGTGCCAAAAGAACTTCTTGAATTTAATTTTTTGGACCAATAATTATTAGAACTAATTGATATAGAAGATATTATATCAAAAGATTGTTTTATATTATCCTCAATACATCTTGTAGACTCTTGTCCATTAACAATTTCATTTAGTCTATTTACAAAATAGTCTACATCTGGAGATTCTCTTGTAAGTTCCATTAATTCTAATTTTACGTCATCAGGATAATCTGATATCAAAACAAGGAAATCCAAAGCTTGTTGTTGATCCTCTCTAACTAAATCTCTAAATACCCTGAATGCAGTATTAACAAATAAAGAATCTTGAGATGTATAATCATAAAAGAACTCTCTTTTTGCCATTTCAAACTGAGATACATCCATAATTTGCTTCATAAAGCCATTAAAATCTGAAATCTGATTAGCCTCTGATTTTTCAATCATACAATTTAAAACATCATTATGAAATTGTCCCATCTCTTGGGGAGTCATAATCATATTATGTTCTATAACGATTGGTTTTCCTTGTTCTTCTGTTACAATATTGCCATTATAACAAGAAGATAAACTAAGACAGAAGAAACAAACAAAAATAAATACAATATTAAATAACATTTTCTTCATAGTAATTCTTTTAAGTTTAAGCAATACTTCAGTTTTATAGTCTGAAAAACGGTTATTTTTGGAAATTATCTAAAATATAAAGTTTTCAATACAAATGTTGGCTTATGTTAAACAGTTACATTTGTAGTAAACGTTGGCGATACCCCTTAAGTAATTTAAGCTCATAGAAATAGGCTCTCCTTAATTACTATTTTTCTTCCAAATATTCTTATAATCAGAATATAAAATAGTAACGGCAAAAGGTATCGCTGTAATCATTACTCTGATGAAAAGTTCTTTAGTATCTCTACTTATGTGGAAAAGTAAATCAAAGATAAATACCAAAGTAAAAGATATACAAAATAATACAACTATTTTTATTATTGATATAATTATTTTATTTTTCATAGCTTAATTAATACCTAATTCGGCTTTTCGTTTTAAATATGCTTTATATATTTCTTCTTTAGATATATTTTTAATAGTTTCTTCCGTAATAGAACTGCGACTTTGGGTATTTAATAAAATGTCTTCTACACCAGCTAGAACACTATTTAAAGCGGCATATGCTGCACCAATCTTCCAAGATATTGGACCTGCGATTAGCCCTATCTTTGTTGCAAGAATATACTCCAACCCTCCTATTGCGTCAGCAACAAGGACTCGTTTTCCAAAATCCCAAAATCTACCTTTTAATGAAGGATTCCAGTTATTACATTCCTGATTCCAATATTCATGAGACCCTTTTGCTAAAATTGATGTCCACGTTATAATTGTTCTATCATCTTGCGAAGCAGAACCGTAATATCTTGCACGTATAATATTTACTTTATCTTGAAATGATGGAGTTCCCTTATATTGATCTATAGTTCTATTGAGCTCAATTAGATATGATTTCACAATAGATGAGATTTTGTCTGCACCAAAAACTATTTCAATAGCTTCTGACATTGATCTCCCTGTGCCTAAAATCTCAATAATTTTTAGCTGAGTTGAGTCTAAAGATTTATTTAGAACACCTTCTACCCATTTGTCAATATTACTACTTGGCGGATCATTTTTATATGTTTTCAAAACAGCAACACCATAATTTGCCATTATTTGTACAAAATCAGAAGTATTACTCCCTGTACTTTGTACATCCTGGCTGTAATAAACAATGAAATTTTTAAGAATTTCATTGTGATAATCTCCAATTAAATCGGGAGTTTCAGATTGAATACTTAAATCCTTCATAGAGGATTCGTCTTGACATGAAACTGAGAAGATAGCCACGAATAGTGCCATAATTAATTTTTTAATCATAGAAAAAAGAATTTAAGGTTATTAATTGGGTTTCGCTTCAAGTATAATATTTTTTATATTTAAAATTCTTATAATGAAGAATATCTGAAATTAATAAAAAGAAAATATACAAATTACTATATATTCTTTCTTGAAAACAAACAAGACAATTTTTCTTTAACATTACGGATTAACTTCTCATTACTCGACAGGAGTCCACAATATAAAACTATTTGCAGCTACATTCAAACTACCTGTAAGTCGATTTTTAGCCTCTTCAGAAATTCCGGAATTATTAATTACCTCTTTAAAGCCATGCGTATAATTTAACAGTTCTCCACTATAAGTAAAATCATGTACAGTTTCAAAATATTCATTTATAATTTGAATATCCTGAGCTATCTCAGGGTATTCTTCCTGAATATTATTATTCCAATCTTCTTTTGGTGGTAAAATGGCAATATCAAGAAAATGAAGAAAATCTGTTTTCATTTCTTTTATTTCTGCCTCTGAATAATTTTCTGAAAGCTGAAGCATTACTTGTTCTGTTAAATCAAAAATAAGATCTCCAGACACTTCATCTTCATTTTCCAATAAAAGCGGCATTGCATCTGCTATTATTTGATTATGAAAATAACCTAGACTATCATTATCACTTCTATCAACAGTCGCATATACAACTGAATTAACAGATACTTGGGAAGATTTCGCTGCCGCTATAAGAGAAGAACCAGCCCCATATAAAATGGCCCCCTTTAATCCCCAAATACTACCTATCATAGCACCTCTTACATCAGCACTAACCACATCTTGTGTTTTTGAAGGTTGTATGGGTATTAAATCTAAATGAGGCTGAACAAAGACTTCTGTTGATTCCAACGATACAATCGGATAAACAGAACTACGAGTCGAATACTCCTTATTTGACACAAACTTTTCTGTATACCAAATTAAATCATTCTGTAATTGTACATAAGATTGTTCAACACGAGAAGGATGATACTCAGATGCACCATGGAATTCCTCACGAGAGCATGCATAAATTACAGATGCTCCTATCACGATTACACTCACCATCAAATAAAATATGTTTTTCATAATCTCATTTTTTAATTAAACAAATAATATCAAAATAATAGAACTGCGCAGTTTCTATAATTCTTATTTCAAAAAATTTCCCCAAAGCAGATTTCCTTTGGTATCTTTTATATAGATTGTATATTCACCACTACGGTATTGATTCAAATCTACATAAATCGACTTTGGAAATGGAGTGGTAACTTCTTTCTGATAAACAATTCCCTCCACACCAACAACTGTAATAGTGACCTGATCTACTTTATCTAAAAAATGAAGTCCTAATAAAGAATCATTAATATCAACATATATCGGTATTTCTTGTTGTTCCTTTACAGGTGGTATACCTTTCGCATCCCACACAATTACTTCCTCGGCTATTACATGTACACAGCATAACGCCAATCCAACTGAAAATAAAATACTTTTCATTCTTTCTATTTTTTAAGGTTATGACAAAATTAACCTTTCAAAAACATTTTCCATCGGACAAAAGGGGGACATTTTTCTGGAGTAAAAAACGTATAATAATCTAATATACAGCACCATGTATATTACACCTTACTTTTTTAAGGGGACATCACGTTCCAGAAGAAGAAAACAGTACACAAAAAGGCAGGAATCAATACGAACACAGGAAATCTTCCAGACTTATTTCCGCATCCCGAAGGTGAAGCTTGTCCGTCTTGATTCGGTATTTACGTTTCTTTAGCGCATCGTCGCTGATACCGAGCAAATAGCAGATATCCCTGTTTTTTATATGCATTCGGAGCAGGCAGCATATAGAAATCTCTATTTCCTTTAAACCGGGAAATTCACTTTGCAGACGACTCACATAGTTGTTATGACAGGAGTTAAGCAATGATATCAGATGATCCCAATCGGCCCTTGAGAGCTTATACGAGGAAGACAAACGGTCCTTATCCAGCAGAGAAAGCTGGACAAAGGTATCGATATGCTTTACCAACGGGTCAGAAAGAAATACACTTTCCCTCCACTTACGTTCCTTACTCGCTAATTCCTGACGGATTCGTAACAATTCAGAATCCTTTGCCTGCAAACTCTGAATATTGGCCTCCATCAACTGGTGCTGACGACGGAGAAACGATTCTTTTCTTCGCTTGAAACGAAGATAGACAGCATAGAGGAAAGGAACAAGAAGAAGCAGGACGATGATACACACAAGCGTCACGATATCCTTCTGCTGCGACTCTGTTTTCAGCCGCATGTTCTCATTCCGTACCAGCGAATAGTCGTATTTCTTCTGCCACTGCATCACCCTCTCGTTTTCCCGGCGGTGAGTCAGCGAATCGACATACAAGGAGTACTGCTCATGATATGCCAGAGCCTGACGGAAGTCGCCTTCCTGACGGCACAGCCGTGAACTCATCTGGTTGTATTCCAGCATCGCATCCAGGTCATCCTCTTGCCGGATACGTTCAATATAATAACGGGCAGAATCCAGTTGCTGAAGACCAGCGAAAGAACGGCCCTTCATCAGGTCCGCCCTTCTGCGTGGAGCACTTCCTTCCTCCCACGTTTCCTTGTTTAAGTGATACAAAGCCTCCCGATACTTCCCGTTCAAATAATAACATATCGCCAACCGGTGATGTAGCACCGATAGTTTATATGGATTCCGATCATACCGGTTCTCCAGTTCCAAGCCTTCCGACAGACAGTGGTATGCCGAATCATATTTCTCCAGAAGAATGTAGCTCCATCCCATCTCCGTTAAAGAATATACCCTGCTTGCGGTATCGCCAAGAAGTCTTTTATAGAAATCTGATATCCAAAATTTACTGAGACCCTCACTATAAGGCTTTTCCTCCTGAAGCAGACAGCCCCAGTGATAATAAAGCAGACCGAGATACTTGTAGTCACGGCATCCCTCGGCAGACAGACCGGCCCGATGAAAACAGTCGAGGGAACGGCGGCGGTCACCCAGGTCACGGTAAACCTGTGCCAGATAAAAATAGCTCTGAGACTTACGTAAGGAATCGCTGCCGGAAGCATAATAATCGGCTGCTATGCGGATTAGTGAATCATCTGTAACAGGAAGGTAGTTCTTGTAGTAAGCCTGAGTAAGAAGAAGGGCATAGTATGCACGGTTCCTGCCATGAAGACGGTCGGGAGAAGAAATTTTACGCAACAACGACAATGCGCTGTCGGGATGTGTGCCCATCACACGTTCCACAGCCTGAAGCTCACGGTAAATACGCCGATGCGCGTACTGCCAGCCGGAGAAGCCGCCAAAAACCAGCAGCAAAAGAACAATTATGATGATAACCCGACTTGACTTCATAATACTAAGCGATGTTTATTCTTCCCTACAAATATAAGAAGAATCCGCTTATCATGCGATGGCAAAACGGGAAATGGTATGAAAATAACAGTTCTCTCCATCATAGGGAAAGTATGTCTTCATACCATAAAGGAGAACTCAACACCGTACAGCCAGGCAGAATGCAGCTGAGTTTTTTCAGCCGAACAACCTTGTGCTGCCGGAAAATGATACTCCGGCAACACAGGGAATGCTTATTTGCTACACTTGAACTCAAAAAGGAACCCGTATGCCCGCCATCAGTCCGATAGTCCTGAAACTCAATTTATACGGATCGTGCATTTCCTCTTCGGTAGTTGCACCTTGCGATTCCACCTTGCTCTTCTTGATATCAGTCGTTCCAAAGCAACCGATATTGGCAAACACATCCAAATGAGACAACACACGGTAAGAAACACCGCAATTTATATTTACTCCCCAGGAGTGTGCCGTCACCTTATATTCCGTTTCGTCCTGCCAACCTTTATCAATATACCACAGATAACCGCCTCCGTAACTGACAGACAAGATGCAGCGGTCGGATATATCACAACTAAATTTCATCTGGGGACCCACGTAGTTAACCTGAATATCTTCGGATACCAGTGCAGGACCTACCGAATAATTGCCAGAAGTAGAGAAGTTGGTGTACAAGGCTCCTATACCAAACCTTTTGGAAAACTTGTAAAAGGCATCCACACTGCCCTGAATGCCTCCATCATAATTACCCCGATAATGCAACCCGTACGGAGATAGATTCGAATTGAGCAACCAGCCATAACCTATTCCTGCGGAAACCTCTACCTTTTCAGCGTGAGATGATTTAACTTGGGCATGCAAGGAAGATGCAAGAAAAGTAAACAGAACTACTAGATAAACGTTTTTCATATGCGTAATGATTTAATTTAACATGCTGGAGCAGTATATCGCTGTCATATAAACAGTGTCTGATTATCACTGTTCGTTATTACAAAAATAACACATTAATAAATATTATACAAGGAAAAGAGGGTGACAAAAGGTAGACATCGATAAAGAATCAATATATTGATAATCAAAGCAATAAAAGAATTTTTCAAAGAAAAAGGTAGACACAATGAAAAGAACGAGTGAACATGCCGCTTTTTAAGGTATATTTTAAGCAGTTTTCAAGCAATTCACTGATAAAACAATCAAATTATTTATATTTGTAATAGTCTTACAAACATTCAGTATGAAAAATAAAACACTCATCATCATTGTCATCATAACAGCAACCGCAGCCGCCCTTTCACTCGGCATTTACCAGAAAAGGACACACCAAATAAATGCTTCACTGCTGCAGATTGAGCAACTGATGTATGAAAGACCCGACAGTGCCTGGAAGATACTACAACACATGCCACCCATTTCGCAGGTACGTAAAGAGGAACAGGCACTCCATGCACTGCTATTCACGCAGGCACAATATAAAAACTACATTCCGGTGAAAAGCGATTCACTGCTCCGGATAGCGGAAGCATACTACCGGACAAGCAGCGACTCCCTGCACAAGGCATGGACACTTTTCTATCTGGCACAGTATTACAGGGATTCGGATGAAAAGGAAAAAGCACTCTCGTATTTTCAGCAGGCGAATATAGCAAGCCGGAATATAGAAAACAATCAATTCAAGTTCCTGCTCAATTTACACTGGGCAGGTCTATTAACTAACGAAGATGCTCACGAAAAGGGAATCGAAAAATATCAAACGGCA